>NZ_JAIEFA010000001.1 GCF_029067145.1 Helicobacter sp.
TTCCATAGTGAATTTACTTTATGCTTGATTTTAGATTCGTAACTCAAAGCAGATGAGTTACTTCGCAATACACGCTATGAATCGCAAGCAATTCTTGCAAGGACGAGAATAGGGGATAAACCTATCGCAATTTATAGAGGATTCCTCTTAATGCAATGCTTGAAAAACATCTTGTGCCAAGGCAGGGGATAGCACTTTTGTTAGTTCCTCTAAATTGGCACGATAAATTCCCTCAAAACTCCCAAAATAAGACAAAAGTTTATTTTGTGTTGCTTTGCCAATCCCTTTGATTTCTAAAATTTTTGATTGTTGCATTGTTTTTTGTTTTTGTTTTTGGTGGAAAGTGATTGCAAAACGATGGGCTTCATCGCGCAATTTTTGAATGAATTGCAAACGCTTGTCGCTAGGGGCAAGGCGATAATCCTGCAAGGCTTCATCACGCAAAATATCCCTTGCGCTTCCTTTGGCGCGGTAAGCCTTGCTATCTACTTTTTCTTTTGCAATTCCAATGACTTCCAAATTTACCCCCGCACTATCAAGCAAGGTTCTAGCCAAGTTGATTTGCCCCGCTCCTCCGTCTAGAACCCATAAATCCGGTGGGGATTCTTTGTCAAAATCCGCAATTCTACGCTCCAGCATTTCACGCATTTGGGAATATTCGTCTGCTCCTTCCAACAAATACTGCCGATAAGATTCCTTGCAGAATGCCCCATTTTCATATACAATCATCGCCCCAACGCATTGCGCGCCTTTATGGTGCGAAGTATCAAAAACTTCAAAGCGGAAAGGAATGCTTTGCAAGCAAAAGAGTTTTTTAATCTCGCTAAGCACTTCCTCCTCATCGTTTTTTTGCAAACGCAAAATCTCTTTACCATTTTGCAAAGCAAGTTCGCACAATCGCTTTTTCTCTCCATTTTTGGGATAATACAAAGGAATTTTTTTGCCAAGATTTTGTTGTAAGAAATTTTCTAATTCCTCCGCAATCTCTCCTAAATTAAAAGGAATCAAGATTTGCTTTGGTTTTAGAGGCAAATCCTTGCTATAATAATTTAGCACAGCTTGTTTGTAGATTGCGCTTTCATCAAAGCCCATTTCGCTTTTAATGATTTGTGTTGCGCTAGAAACAATCTTGCCACTGCGCATAAAGAGTTTAACTAAAACAGCGCGTTTTTCTTCGCAAACAAGAGCAAACACATCTAAATCTTCTAATCGTGCAAAATCAACAGAGGAAATAGGGTTTAATTGCTGAATCTTTGCGATTCTATCCCGCAAGATTCCAGCTTCCTCAAAACGCAAATTATTGGACAAAAACAGCATTTTTTCTTCTAATTTTGCAAGGATTTTTTTGGGATTTTCTATGCAATGGAGCGCGTTTTGCAGAATCTGATGATAGGATTCTATACTTACGCGCTCCTCGCAAGGCGCAAGACATCTTTTAATCTGATAAAAAAGACAAGCTTTTTTGCCTTGTTTGCAAGATTCTTTTTGCACAAGCGGAAAAACTTCATAAAGGCTTTCTAGCAAATCACGCGCCCCGCTAGAGTAAGGTCCAAAATAGCGCAAACCTTGTGTTTTTTTAAAAACTTTTCTTGTTAGAATAATGCGGGGAAAATCCTCTTGCGTATTGACGCATAGATAAGGATAAGTCTTGTCATCGCGCAAAAGAATGTTGTATTTGGGTTTGAGTTGTTTAATCAGTGAATTTTCCAAAATCAAAGCGTCATTTTCATTTTCTACGATGAGATAACGCACTATTGCGATTTGTTGCACCATTTGTGCGATACGCGCACTCAAATTGGGCGCGGGCGATAGAGTGGGAGTGAAACGAAAATAGCTTTTTACGCGGTTTTTAAGATTCTTTGCTTTTCCCACATAGAGCAATCGTCCTTCACTATCAAAATAATGATACACACCGCTTTGGTTTGGAATCTTTTTTAAGACTTCTAAAAGATTGTTAGAGAGCGGTTTAAGCTTGGTAGTTGTCTCTTTGGATTCCATAAAAATCTTACAAACATTTCTCTTGATTTTGTAGAATCGCTTGGCGGATATTTTCAAAGATTTCAAAGATTTCGGCATCTTTTGCGTAATTAGTGAAATTTCCGCGAGCGAGTTCGCCATAACACTGCGCGACTTCATTTTCTTGCCGCAATTCTACTTCTTTGTGGTAAGCATTATAAGTTACAAAGTATTGAATATCTTGCACATTGGTAAGAGAGGATTTTTCCTTTTGGTAAGTTTTTAAGAGCTGCTTAAGAAGGGAGATTTTATGATAAAATTCCTGTTTAAAAGCCGGGTGTTTGAGTGCCAAAAATAAAATGTCATTCTTGATGTAGCCAAAAGCGATTCCACCTTTGATACTAAGGGGAAGCAAGCGAATAAACTGATTAAGTTGGCTGACTTCGTAATATTTTTGATAGCAAGGAGTGCTAAAGAGATGAGACAAGACTTCCGATACATTTTTCATTTTTTAATTATAGCACAGATTTTTTGTCTTTGTTTTTTAAGTGTGGGTTGTGGATTCAAAGATGACCCTTACAATCCAAAGAACAAAACAAGCCAAAAAGAAAATAGAATTTATGCGCAATCTCAAGAGTTAAAATAAGGATTTGGAAATGTTTAATTTTGATGTAATTATCGTAGGGGCTGGTGTTGCAGGATTGTATGCGTCTTTGAATCTGCCTAAAAATCTAAAAGTTTTAATTCTTTGCAAAGAGCAACCTTGGGAATGCAATACTTTTTATGCGCAAGGCGGAATCGCAGTGGCAAAGGATATTAACGATATTCCCTTGCATATAGAAGATACACTAAACGCTGGTGCGGGAATGTGTGATGAAAAGGCAGTCAAGACATTGAGCGAGGAAAGTTTGGAGGTGTTAGAAGATTTGATTGCGCGTCAAACCCCTTTTGATAGAGACGAAAAAGGCGATTTGCTCTTCACCAAAGAAGCAGCCCATAGCACCTCACGCATTATCCACGCGGGAGGAGATTGCACGGGCAGGGTTTTGCATTCGCATTTGATAGCACAAGTTTCCCATACATTGTGGAAAAATGCTGCTGTTACAGAATTGCTCATTGAGGGAAATCATTGCTATGGTGTGAGTGTGCTAACTAAACGCGGAAGTTATAATCTTTATGCCAAACATATAATTTTAGCAAGCGGGGGAGTGGGCGCGCTTTTTGAATACCATACAAATGCTTACACGATTTCTAGCGAATTGCACGGAATGATTTTAGAAAATGGTTTGAAGCTTAAAGATATGGAAATGTTGCAATTCCACCCCACCGTGTTTGTGAAAACTCCCCACGCACGCAAAATGCTTTTGAGCGAAGCCTTGCGAGGGGAGGGGGCTAGGATTGTAGATTTTTGGGGAAATCGCTTTTTGTTTGATTATGATTCTTCAGGTGAGTTAGCTCCACGTGATAAGGTTGCGCGCAGTATTTTTGACTATAAGATAAAGTTGCAAGAAAAAAATCCCAACGCACCACAAGAGCAAAAGGAAGTTTATTTGGATTTAAGTCCATTTTCTAAAGAGTTTTTTTATGAACGTTTCCCTAATATCGCACGCAACTTAAGCGCGCTTGGGTATGAATTGCCAAAAGATAGAATCCCGATTTCTCCTGCATTTCATTATTGTATGGGAGGGATTGAGACAGACGATGTAGGGCGGGTTGTTGGTATGCAAAATCTTTATGCTATGGGAGAATGTGCCTGCACAGGCGTGCATGGGGCAAATCGTTTGGCGTCTAACTCGTTGCTAGAGGGCTTGGTATTTTCAAGACGCAGTGCCAAAGAGATTTTAGAAAGCTATGGGGCAGGAAATAGAATCCAAGATTCTAAATCGCGGGAATTTCCTTTACATTCGCAAGTATTGCAAAAAGAACAAGACGAGAATCTCAAGGCAATTTTGCGTCATTTGATGTGGCATAAAGTGGGCATTATTCGTAAAAAATCCGGCTTAAATGAGGCTTTGGGCGGGGTAGAAGTAATGTTACAAAGCGGGGTAGGGAGACTCTTGCGTTTGCGGTTATTGACTGCTAAGAACATCATAGAATCTGCGTTAAAGAGGGATTTTTCCGTCGGTGCGCATTATATTGAATAATGCTTGTTTGCGAAGATTCTTTATTGTGTTATAAAGTGTAGTAATGTCGGCAGATGATTTGGGGTCATCGTAAGCTAAAGTAGTCTATAAGCTTAATTTGACAAATAAGATTCTGTTGCGAGATTCTAAATGATAAATTTATGCGTTGTGGGTGAGTGTTTTACACGCACGCCACGAATGTTACGCATTTTGCAAGAACAAATCTTATTGTCCTTTTAAGCTCTCTATATAAGCTTCTATTGCTTGGAAGTCTTTTTCATTCAAGCCTCTTAGGTTCATTTTCATTAATGCCCCTTTCCCATAGATACTTCTTTTGCCCTCGCTATAATCTCTCATAAACTGAATCCTTAAATCAGAGGGAATGTCTTTAAGAGGTGGGACGCTAAGATAAAGCTTTTCTGCCTTTTCTCCGTGGCAAACAGCGCATCTTTTGTAGAGTTGCGCACCCTCTACTGCAAAAGCACTTGCCCCCAAACAAATCAAAGAACAAACGACGAATAACTTTTTCATAACTTACTCCTTATTGATGAAATTAAATTTAAACCTAATCTAACATTTGTTGGATTGATTCTTTTAGGCTTTAAGCCAATAGCCAAATGAAATACTAAAACAGATAATTAAACTTCAAATACCCTGAATGCCCTGTGGTATTGTCCGAGAAACTTCCACTATACACAACATCAAAGGTAAGGACATTGCTAAGAGGCACATAGATTCCGACATTAATAAACTCATTGAGTTCGTCTAAATCCATTTCTTTTGAAGCCTTTTGTCTGTTATTGCCTACTGCGTAGCTTCCTGTTAGGTCTAAATCGGGATTAAAGATATATTTCAAACCTCCTTCTATATAAGTGTGAAGCTTAGGATTCCAAGCTCTGCTCCATAGCACACTTGCTCTTGTATGGAGAAAATTCAAATCTTGTCTATCAATTTTTGTATTTGCGATATTTAAATTATAGCTTTCAATCATTCCACCCTCGTATCCTAAACCGATTTTTGGTGTAATGATATTTTTGCCCCACAAATAATTTACTCCCAAATCTACTCCTGCATTATAAAAGTAGCTTCTAGGGTCTGCGCTAGAGGTTGTTCCAATAGAATCTGATTTCAAGCGATTATTCCTTAGACCAAAGGAAGCGTCATATTGCGCATAGAGTTCTGCTTTTTCGGATAGATTGGTAAGATAATGCAACATCTTAAACCCTCCATAGAGTGTTTTTGAAAGCACATTAGTGTTTAAAGAACCTCCTTGAGAGTCTGCATCCTCTCCCTCAAATCCGACATAGAAAGAATACAAATTGTTAAAAGGAGTGATTTTGCTATATCCTGCGATGATTCCTTGCACATTTCCGCTCATTTTAGTGCCATTGCCTACTTCTACTTCTTGGGAAGAAATATAAGGCAACACATAGACAATGCGGTCTTTGAAATACAAAGAATCTAAATTAGGGCTTTGATTGATAATATCTGTCCCTAAAGCTCCTGTGGCATTTGCATAATGCACTTGATTTCTTAAAGACGCATCATAGAAAGTTGTTGAGTGGTTAAAAGCATTTTGGAGATTCATCAAAGAAGTGGTGGCGACATTGTTTGCAAAGCTTGAAATCCTTTGATTGCCTGTAATAATACTTTTAGCCCCACTTGTTGCATTGAGATTATCCAAATCTAGCGAAGTTGTGAAGTTTCCATTTGCGTCCATTGTGAAGTTAAAAATATCTCCAGCGTCTGTTACAATGGTTTTGATTTGATTTAAATCAAAACTTCCTGTTAGAATGTCATTGATATGACCCGGAAGTGGCTTTCCTTGAGTATCTAAAGTAATCTTGTCGAAGGTAATATTATTCGTATTATTCCCACTAATATTGTGAGGATTATCTGTGCCGATGAGGATATTTTCTATTTTGATATTTCCACTCCCGCTATTTTCTATATGATTTCCACCATTTCCTTGAATGATTCCAGAAGAATCAATCGTGAGATTTCCACTTCCTCCATAATGAATGCCTCCTGCAATAACAGAGCCCTTATTATTTGTGATTTTATCTAGGGTAGAACTACTATCAATTGTAATGTTGCCTCCTATTGTAGAATTTCCTGTATTGTCTATTTTCCCTACTTCTGCTCCATTCTCAATCTTAATGTTTCCTCCAATGCTACCTGCCTTTGATGCCGAACCATTTTCAATCCCACTTACAAAAGAACCAGCCCCTGTAATGGTAATATCTCCTGTAACTTGATTTTCAATATGAATCCCTTTTCCTGCGTCCTTGTTAATATCGGCTTTAGTTATGGTAGATACATTAGAGGAGCTGTTAGCCAAAACCCCTACCACACCTCCATTGCTTACCGTGATACTACCTGTGGTGCCTTGAGCGAGGCGAATGACACCAGAGTTAGAGTTTGGTATTTGCTTTGAAACAACTTTACCTCCATCAATGTTAATGTTGTTAATTGCGCTAGTTCCTCTATCAGTATATATAGCATAGGTGTCATTAGATACAACAGCACCCTTGATTGTGAGATTCTGTATACTACCCTCTCTAGCATAGATAGCAGCTCCATAGTCGTGGTAGATTTTACCCTGAGATTCAATCGTAAGATTTTCAATAGTTCCACCTATCTCTATCCCTTGAATCTCGCCTTCATTGATATAATTTTCAACACTAGTTCCACTTTGCACCCAAGCGGCTCTCCCATCATTTTGTGTTTTTAGTGCTCCCTTGTTAGTAATAGTGTTAATATGAGAATGATTTGTAACCTCAAGGGCAGAACCTCGTGTTGCTGTGATACTTGTTCCATTATCAATAGTTAAGTTTTTGTTGCTTCCATTAGAAGAAATTCTTTGGCTAACATTGTTAGCTGTAAAAGTACCCGATATTGTGCCTGTATTTGTATTATATTGAAGGCTTGTGGTATTATCCCAATCTCCTCCCACTGCTCTTGCTTGTGGAGCATTTCTAGGAGCGGGGGTATTTGAGGCTTGGGCAACACTTGAGATTTTCAAAGAATCAGGACTAGCTTTGCTAGATACCTCACTTAAGGCATGAAGAATATTACGATTTGAAGTATTGCTCTGTTGGCTTGGATTTGGAGAATTTAAGTTTGAAAGGATTTTATCTTGTAAATCTACAAGTTGTGCGGGGG
>NZ_JAIEFA010000010.1 GCF_029067145.1 Helicobacter sp.
GTGCGTAAGCTAAAAGAGAAACACAAGAAAAGAGTTAAGATTCCATAGTGAATTTACTTTATGCTTGATTTTAGATTGCCACAGCCCTAAAGGGCTTTGCAAGGATAAACAATACTACAAGTATGCAAGATACAGATTACCACGCATTTAAAAACTTGCTTGGGGGAATAATTCAAGGTATAATTTTACCCAAAACTTCAATGAGGCACAATCAAGGAAAATTATGCGACAAACGATAGATTTACTCAAAGCACATAATGAATTAAAAATTATCACAGAACCCTTAGATGTGGAGTTAGAGATTCCGCATTTGGCATATTTGGAGGTGAAACATAAAAATTCCAAAGCTCTGCTTTTTACTAATCCTGTGGATAAGGCACGGCAGATTAGCTACGAAACCCCAGTGCTAATGAATCTTTTTGGCAGTTTTTCTCGCGTGCAGTTGCTTGTAGGCGATACGCAAGGAATCGCGCAAGAGGTAGCAGAACTTATTAAACTCAAACCCCCGAAATCTTTAAAAGAAGCTTTAAAAATTGCTCCTAAAATGCTTAATTTGCGCTTTTTAGCTCCTAAAGTCCTCAAGGAAAAAGGCTTATGTCAAGAAGTCATTGTCAAAGGAGCAGAGGTAGATTTGGGTGCGATTCCAATTCTCAAAACTTGGAGTGAAGATGGGGGGAGATTTATCACAATGGGGCAATGTTACACACAAAGCCTAGATGGAAGCGTGCGGAATCTCGGAATGTATCGCTTGCAAGTGTATGATAAAAATCATCTAGGATTGCATTGGCAAGTGCATAAGGATAGCGTAAGTTTGCTAGAGGAATACCATAAAGCAAACAAAAAAATGCCTGTGAGTATCGCAATCGGTGGCGACCCTCTCTATACTTGGTGTGCTACCGCGCCTTTGCCTTATGGTTTGTTTGAATTAATGCTGTATGGATTTATCCGCAAAAATCGCGCGAAAATGGTGCGTTGCGTCAGCAATGAACTTTGTGTGCCTTATGATGCGGATTTTGTGATTGAAGGGTTTGTTGAGCCTAATGCAATGCGTGATGAGGGGAGGTTTGGCGACCACACGGGATTCTATACTCCTATTGAACCTTATCCGGTGCTAGAAGTGAGTGCAATCACGCACAAAAAAAATCCTGTTTATCTCGCGACGGTGGTTGGTAAGCCACCTTTGGAGGATAAATATTTAGGATTCCCCACAGAACGAATCTTTTTGCCCCTCTTGCAAACCACAACACCGAATTTAATAGACTATTATATGCCTGAAAATGGTGTGTTCCATAATCTGATTTTAGCCAAAATCAAAGCGCGTTTTCCTCATATTGCCCAGCAGAGTATGCACGCATTTTGGGGTGTGGGGCAGATGAGTTTCGTTAAACACGCGATTTTTGTCGGAGAAAATGCGCCAAGTTTGCAAAGTGCAGAGATTGTTCCTTATATCCTCAATCATTTTTCAGTGCAGAATTGCCTAATGAGTGAGGGAGTATGCGACGCGCTAGACCACGCTTCTCCTAGTTTTGCGCAAGGTGGGAAATTGGGCTTAGATTGCACCCGTGAGGACGAAATAGAAAGCACATTGGAAGTCGCCAGTGAGGAGCAATTACATAAGCTATTGAATGAAATTTTGAGTGTTAGCGGGGAAGTGAAGTGTGTGCGACAAATTTATCAAGACACAAAGAATCCTATTGTATTAGTAGGAATAGATAAAAAAGAAAGTCTTAAAAAAGCATTTTTAGCACTAGAGCAAGCAAATTTGGAGAGCTTATCCTCTGCAAATGTGGAATCTCATACGCAAAACATAGAATCCCTAAAAAGATTTTTGCGTATTGTGGTGATTGTGGATTTTGCTAAAAACGATTTGGAGAATCTTTATATGTTGCTTTGGCGCGTAGTGAATAATATAGATGCAAAACGCGACATAAAAATCATTGGTAAAACTTTGTTGCTTGATGCGTGCGACAAGGGTTTGTGTGATGATTATACGCGTGAGTGGCCCAAAGAAACGGATTGCTCACGCGAAGTTTTAGACAAGCTAGAAAAACTTGGATTATTAAATGATTTTGGAGATTTAGAAAGCTTTTATCGCGCCTTTCATATTGATAAATCCTATGATTCCAAAATGTGAAGTTTTACTTGACAATTTTAAAGTAGAATTTCAATCAAAGAATTTATAAGGAATTTAAGGATTACAAATGGTTGAAAATGCACAGGCAAAAATTGCAAGCAAAACGCGTAAGAATTGGTTGAAAGACTTGAAATCAGAAATTATGGAGTTGCGTTATCAAGGGTTGCAAGACAATGTAATCAAAAAGAATATGCACAAAAAATTTCGGGAATATTCTAGCACGACAGAACTTTTTGTCGGGTTTGTATTTTTTATGGTTTTGTTAAATCTTGTGGGTTTTGGGTTGCACATTGGTTATGCGGTTTTGATGTGGGAAGTGCATATTTACGAGTTTAGCACAAGCCTTTCGCCCTATGTGTCTATGTTGATTTTTGGGGTTTTATGTATTGTGCTTGCGGGAATTTTTATCTTTTGGTTGCATTTTTTTATGGATTTTTTGAAATTTTATAAAACTCTTGATGACGCATTAGAAGAGCAATTTTATTTGAAACTCATCAAGATGTTTTTGCTTTTGGGCTTGATTGGATTTGTAGTTTTTATGATTCTAGTTTTTTTTGTAGGAATGCAAATCGCAGAAGTCTATGGAATGCCATTAGGGCGCAGTCTTTATGAGATTTTGGGAGAAATTTTTGATTGAAATAGGAGTTTGTAAAGAGCTAAAAATTATCCGTTTTGCTAAAGTGGGTGCTTATTTACAAAGCGGGCAAGAAGAGGTGTTGTTGCCAAATAAATATTTACCCAAAGGCGCAAAAATAGAAGATAAGATTCTAGTGTTTTTATACACAGATTCGCAAGATCGCCCCATAGCTACAACCTTAACGCCCAAAGCGCAAAGGGGAGAAATCGCAGCCTTAAAAGTGGTGGATAAAAATAATTTTGGCTGTTTTTTGGATTTGGGAATCGCCAAAGATGTGTTTATGCCGACTAAGACGCCTCAAAAATATCCCTTAGGTTCTCAAGTGGCAGTTTTTTTGAGTGTAGATAGAGAGAATCGTTTGCTTGCAAAAGAGAACATTAAACCTTATTTAAGCAATTTTTGTGAGAATCTTACCAATCTGAAAGCGGGGTTTAAGGTTAGGATTCTGCCTTTTAGAATCACTCCTTTGGGTTATGAATGTGTTGTGAATGGAGTGAATTTGGGATTGATTTATCAAAATGAAATTTTTGGAGAATTTTCCCTTTTTGAAGAGCGCGAAGGATATATTAAACGCATTTATTCCAATGGTAAATGTGATTTGAGCTTAAAGCACCCTAAAGAAAAAAATTCAACATCGCAAGAAAGCGGAAAAGTCTTAGAGATTCTGTGCCAAAAAGGTGGGAAGCTGAATCTGCATTATGATAGCAAACCAAGTGAGATTCAATCCGTGTGTGCAATGAGTAAAAAGGCTTTTAAACGCGCTTTAAGCCATTTATTAGAAGAAAATAAAATCACTCTAAACCCAAAAGTTGGTATTGAACTAAAGTAATCTTTTGCTTCATTGTAGAATCCCGTTGTGTTATGTAATTTTTCTTAAAAATAGAGGGAGAAATTTCTTTGTTATAAAACGAAACTATAAGCAAATTTTTTAAAAGAATGTTTCTTTTTGTATCATTTAAATTCTTAAGAAAAGAGAAACAAAAGATTTTAAAAAGTAATAGAAAAATTGACTTTTTATAAAGTTTTTTAAGGTGGCGATTCCTTTTGTAATGTAAAGCTAAAGTGAATCTTTGCGCCTTATTTTGTGATTTTCTTTCAAAATTTAAGAGAATTACGCTAAGATACGCAAGAAAGTTTTATGACTTAAAGGTTTGCAAGTGTCGCATTTAGATATTTCTCATCCATATTTTGGTGTATTCGTTATTTTTGTTTTTACTTTTGGTGCGTTTTTAATGACAACTTTTCTTTCGCGATTCGTGGGGCGGAAGTTGGCAAATAAAAACACGCAAAAGCTGAAGTTAGCCCCTTATGAATGTGGTTTAGCACCCACGAAGCAGCCCAATAGAATCTCCTCACAATTTTATATTATGGCATTGTTGTTTATTCTTTTTGATGTGGAGATTATTTTTATGTTTCCTTGGGCTGTGGATTTTAAGGTTCTTGGTGCTTTTGGATTTATTGAAATGGTTTTATTTGTTTTGTTGCTCGTGATTGGATTTGTTTATGCTTGGAGAAAAGGAGCTTTGAAATGGCAGAGCATGAAGTAGATTATCTTAAAGGCGGGGGGTTGCCTATTGCGCTAACAAGCGTAGATAAATTGTTGAATTGGGGGCGTAGCAATTCGCTTTGGGCAATGACTTATGGATTGGCTTGCTGTGCGATTGAAATGATGGCAACGGGTGCTAGTCGTTATGATTTTGACAGATTTGGGACGATTTTTAGGGCAAGTCCTAGACAAAGTGATGTGATGATTATTGCAGGCACTGTTACTAAAAAGCACGCACAATTTGTGAGACGATTATATGACCAAATGCCAGAACCCAAATGGGTGATTTCTATGGGAAGTTGTGCAAACACCGGTGGAATGTTTAATACTTATGCCACCGTGCAGGGAGTGGATAGAATCATACCGGTAGATATTTATTTGCCAGGTTGTTCTCCGCGTCCAGAAACTTTGCAATATGCCCTTATGGTGCTCCAACAAAAAATCCGTAAGCAAAAATCTAATCGTGTGCAGCTTCCTAAGCGTTTAGTATAAAGGAATAGTATGAGAAAATATAAGCCCAAAAATAATGCACAAAGAGAAGTTTATTATAAAGATAGATTTTATGTTTCCCCAAGAATCCCAAGAGAGCCTATAACTAATGACACGGTGTATTGCGCAGATGTAGAGATATTGGGCAGACAAGTCAAAGTCATAGAATCCTATCTTGAACGCGGAACATTGGTAATATGGGTAGAAAAGGATTCTATTTATAGTGCATTAGCAACCTTAAAAACAATTGGCTATGATGTCTTAAGTGAGCTTAGTGCAATAGATTATTTGGAGCAAAAAGGAGGCTTTGAAATCTTTTATCAAATGCTTTCTTTAAGTCGTGCGAAACGTTTGCGGGTAAAGACTTTTTTAAGAAAAGGTGAAAAAATAGAATCTGTAACAGAATTATTCCGCAGTGCAGATTGGAGCGAACGCGAAATGTATGATATGTTTGGGATTCTACCTCTAGGACACCCTTATCCCAAACGTATTTTAATGCCCGATGATTGGGTGGGACACCCTTTGCTTAAAAGCTATCCTTTACAAGGAGATGAGGCGGCACAATGGTATGAAGTGGATACAATCTTTGGTAAAGAGAATCGCGAAGTCATTGGCGCAGAGCAGAGGGATTCTGCACGCATTGACCGCTATGATTCTACACGATTCTCTCATTTGGGTTATGAAGTGGAATATGGTGCAGAGGTGAAAGAGGGCGCAGAGAAACCACAACCGATTATGTATCAAGAGGAAGAGGGCGTGTTGTTTGTAACCAAACTAAAGCCAGAAAATTCCAAAGAGCTTAAAGAGAGGAAATAAGATGCAACAACCCAACAAATTAATGCCATTTTATGAAAATATTGCCTTTGACCGCATAAGTGATAATGTAATGGTAGTCAATTTTGGTCCTCAACACCCAAGTGCGCACGGGCAGTTGCGCTTAATTTTGGAGCTAGAGGGCGAAAAGGTAATCAAGGCAACTCCTGATGTGGGATATTTACATCGTGGAATGGAAAAAATGGCAGAAAATATGATTTATAATGAATTTTTGCCTACAACAGATAGAATGGATTATATTGCTGCAAGTTCCAATAACTATGCTTTTGCATTAAGTGTAGAAAAATTACTAGGTGTAGAAGTGCCTAGACGAGCAAAAGTGATTCGCACAATGCTTTTAGAACTCAATCGCATTATTTCTCATCTTTTTTGGCTTGCAACACACGCATTAGATGTGGGGGCAATGAGTATTTTCCTTTATTGCTTTAGAGAGCGTGAATTTGGCATTGATTTGATTGAGGATTATTGCGGTGCGAGATTAACGCATTCTAGTGTTAGAATCGGCGGAGTGCCACTAGATTTGCCGCAAGGTTGGATTGAAAAGTTAAAGGCTTATTTGGAGCTGTTACCAAGTCAAATTAAGCTTTATGAGGGAATCCTAAGCGAAAATAGAATCTGGCGTATGCGTTTGGAAAATGTGGGTGTTGTAAGCCCTGAAATGGCAAAAAGTTGGGGATTAAGCGGGGTTTTGTTGCGTGGAAGTGGAATTGCTTGGGATATTCGCAAGGAAGAGCCCTATGAGCTTTATGATGAGTTGGAATTTGATGTGCCTGTGGGAGAGAGCAATGATAGCTATGGACGCTATTTGCTCTATATGGAAGAAATGCGTCAAAGCATTAGAATCCTATATCAACTCATTGATAAATATGAGGATACCGATACGCTTTTAATGTGTGAGGATACGCGTTATTTTTCTGCTCCAAAAGAACAAATTATGACGCAAAATTATTCTTTAATGCAGCATTTTGTTTTGGTTACACAAGGAATGCGTCCTCCTGTTGGCGAAGTATATGTCCCCACAGAATCTCCAAAAGGAGAGCTAGGATTCTTTATCCGCTCGGAAGGCGAACCTTATCCCTATCGTGTAAAAATGCGCACCCCTAGTTTTTTCCATACAGGAGTGTTGCAAGATTTGTTGCCCGGACATTATTTAGCCGATGTTGTAACGATTATTGGGAATACAAACATTGTATTTGGAGAGATTGACCGATGAAACGTTTTGATTTGCGCCATTTAAAAAATGATTTTTGTCCGCGCTTGAAAGCCATTTTGGACAATGAATTAGAAAGAGGAGAAGTAGGAATTTTTTTGTTTGAAGTATTGGACTTTGATAATGTGCAAAAGAGTGCGGATTTGGTGAAACAAAGTGGCAATACATTACTTAATTCTTTGCGATTTAATGAAGTGGATTGGACAATCATAGTAAGAAAAGAAACTGCAAAGGTTGCGGAATGAGTGCGTTGGTAGAATCTTTTTTGGCAAATGGCGGAAAGGCGCATTTTGTTGAATCCTTAGAAAAAAACGCATTAAAGGATAAAAATATTCTACTTTTGGGCGGATTCGTGGAGGAATTTGCCTGTGTATTACAGCAGCAAGGAGTAGATTTAAAAGTTTTGGAATCGCAAGAGGATTGTAAGGATTCCATTCAAGTTTTTTTGCTCCACCCCTTAAACTTTAATCCTTATCCGAAGCTTTTACATTTTCTTTATGAAGTAGGCTGCGAAGAAGCAATTGTCGCTCTACTTGCTAGTGCGTTTTATAGTATTTCTAATGGAGATTTGGAGCTAAAAGCATTTGTGGAATCCTTAGATGTGGGGTATTTGTCCTCTGAATGTAATTTAGCAGAAGAGGAATTAGGACGGATTGCACAAAGCTTTCAATCACAAAAAAGTGTGCTTGTGTTAGGAAGAGATTTAAGCACACACAAGAGAGCGCGTAATATTGGAAAGATTCTAGCACTTTTGAGTAATGCACTCAATAAAATAGAAATTGTATTTTTAGAATCCGCGCCTCAAGAGATAGCAACCCACAAAAAGACTTCCATAGAGGCATTGGACGCGTTGGAATGTTATGACGGATTGGTAGCATATTTGCAAACCAAAGCATTAAAAGAACCAATCTTGGAAGTTTCTAAGCAATTTAGTCAAGTAGGCAAGATACAAGAGGAATCAGAAATTGAAGTGCAACTCATAGAATCGGATAAAACAATACAAGTCAAACTGCATAAGAATATGCAATTAAAAGGTATGGTTGGGATTTTGTGGATTCCACAAACATTGGACTTTAAAAAAGATTGGAACTTAGAAAATGAATTTTGCTATAAAAAAGTCAAAATAAGCAAGGTGGCATAATGGAAAAAATAAAAGTAACGATTGAGGGTTGTGAGATTCTTTGCGAAGAGGGCGAAAGCATTTTGAATGCTGCACGCGCCAATGAAGTGTTTATTCCCGCGATTTGTTATCTTTCTTGTGCGTCTCCTACGCTTGCGTGTAAAATGTGTATGGTAGAGGCAGACGGCAAACGCGTGTATGCGTGCAATGCAAAAGTAAAAGAGGGTATGCAAATCTTGGTAAATACCAAAGAAATTGAAGAGGAACGCAAAGCAATTATGCAAGCGTATGTCGTAAATCACCCTTTGCAATGCGGAGTATGCGACAAAAGTGGTGAATGCGAATTGCAAAATTACACACATTATGTAGGTGTAGAAGAGCAAAATTATGCGATGAAAGATGATGAGAAAAAGTTTGATTCTTGGGGCAAGGCAGTTTATGACCCGAATCTTTGTATCGTGTGCGAACGTTGTGTAACGCTCTGTAAGGATAAAATCGGCAAATCTCACATTAAAGCCCAAAAACGCGAAGGGGATATGCCACCCAAAGAATATAAAGACATTATGCCAAAAGACGCTTATGGGGTTTGGACGAAATTCAAAAAATCTTTGATAGGACTCAATGGTGTGGAAGCAGAAGCGTGCGGTGATTGTGCGGAATGCGTCAGTGTATGTCCCGTAGGTGCGCTTACGATTGGGCATTTTCAGTATCGTTCCAATGCGTGGGAGTTAGAGAAAATCCCTAGCACTTGTGTGCATTGCGGCAATGGCTGTGCGCTGACTTATGAAGTGAAGCAAACTAGAATCGGAGGAAACGAAAGAAAGGTTTATCGCGTCAGCAGTGATTGGAATTTCTCTACACTTTGTCCAGCGGGGAGATTGGGCTTTGATGTGAATAATCAGCAAGTCCAAAAAGACAAGGAAGCTTTCAATGCAAGCATTGCCGCCTTTAAAGAAGCGCAAACGATTCGTTTTGCAGGAAATATAAGCAATGAGGAAGCTTTGATTTTGCAGAATCTAAAAGAAAAGTTTGGTTATAAGTTGGTATGTGAGGAAGTTTATCCTTTTAAAAGATTTTTGGATTCTTATTTGAAAGTCAGCGGCTCGTTAGGAAATGCAAATCAAAAAGACATTACCCAAAGCACCTTTGTGATGTGTTTTGGTGGAGCATTGAGCTATGATATGCCTGTGGTTACACATAGTATTAATAATGCAATGAAACAGAATAAAGGTGCGAATTTAGCGTATTTTCACACAATGCAAGATGTTGTTGTGAATCGTTTTGTAAAAACTGCGATTAATGGAATCTATAAGCCAGATAGTGAAGAAGCTCTTGCGTTGTTATTGGCAAGCGTGTGTATTCCAAGAGAGCAAATGCCTCTTTCTTTGAAATCACAAATTGAACGATACGAACGCAAAGAAATGCAAACTATCACAAAAGAAGTTAAAAAGAAAGTGAAGGTAAAAGAGCTAGACAAAGAGGGCAATGTCGTCTTAGATGAGGAGGGTAATGAAAAGTTTGTAGAAAAAGAGGAAATAGAAAAAATCACACAAGAAGTAGAAGTCATCACAAGTGCATTATATGATTATTGTGGTGGTTTGAAAGAATCCATAGAAGCAACAAAAAATACAATACAGAGCGCAAAGAATCCGATTTTGATTGTCGGATTTGATGTGTATCGTGCGAAAAGTTCTGAAAATATTGCAAAAATCTTGGGCTATATTGAAAGTTTGAGTATGGTTAAGATTCTATTGCTCCCACCTACGACAAATGCGTTAGGTATTGCTTTGATTTGTGAGTTAGATAAAGAGAGTGCGGGATATAGTATTGGCTACAATGCACAAGGACATTATAGAATTGGCACAGGTGCGGAAAATGCCTTGCCTTTGCCTTATTTAAATGAGCAAGAAGGCACATTGGTAAATGTGGATAAACGGGTTGTGCCTTTAACGCCCGCAACTCCTTATAATGGATATGAATTAAATGATATTGCCAAAGTGCTGGGGCTAGAATACGAATCTACGATAGATTATACATCAGAATTACCCATAGAAAAAGGCTTTAAAAGTGTGGAATACGATGATTTGAAGTTTGGATTTTTAAACGATGGTTCAGAGATTCGTGGATATTTGCTAGGGGCGCATTTCCCTAAAGAGTTTTTGGAAGTTTTACCTATAGAATTGAAAGAATTGGAATCTTACAATCTCTATGCGCGTAATCCTGTGGCGCATTTTTCCAAAAATACCTTGCAATCCTCTTATATAGATTCTAAAAATGGCTTGCAATTAAGCGAAAAATATGCGCAAACACTTGGAATCTCTGATGGAGACAAGGTGGAAGTGCGTTTTGCAAATGGAGAAGTGGTAGAGACTTTAGCAATTCTTGATAAAGGAATGGAGGGTGAATTTGCAGCACTTGGCGTGTGCGAATTTGAAGAATTTAAACTTTTTCCAACAACGCGTTATACAAATGTTTCTTTAAAGGTTTTGGTATGAATTATATAATTGAGACGCTGATTAAAATTTTGCTTGTCGTGCTGATTTTTTCGGCATTGGCAGGTTTTACAACTTATGTAGAGCGCAAGATTCTAGCTTTTTTCCAACGTCGTTTAGGTCCAACAATGGTGGGACCTTTTGGGGTTTTGCAGATTTTAGCCGATGGAATTAAGCTTTTTACCAAAGAAGATATTGTGCCAAGTGGAGCAAATCGCCTTATTTTTAGAATCGCACCAACGATTACAGCAGCAACAGCTTTTATCGCAATGGCTCCGATTCCATTTTTCCCGGAATTTGAGCTTTTTGGTTATACCATTCAGCCTATTATTTCAGATATTAATGTTGGGATTCTATTTGTTCTTGGTGTCGGGGCTGCTGGCTTGTATGGTCCTTTGCTAGGTGGCATTAGCGCAAATAGTAAATGGTCTATTTTAGGGGCAGCAAGGACAGCGGTGCAATTACTTAGTTTTGAGGTTGTTTCTGGATTATCTCTTTTAGCGCCTTTAATGTTGGTTGGTTCTTTATCCTTGATTGATATTAACAATTATCAAGGAGGTGGAATCGCAAATTGGTTGATATTTTCACAGCCTCTAGCGTTTGTTTTATTTTTGTTTGCGGGTTATGCAGAGCTTAACAGAACGCCTTTTGATTTGCTAGAGCACGAAGCAGAAATTGTTTCGGGATATGCGACAGAATATGCGGGAATGCGTTGGGGAATGTTTTTTATCGGTGAATATGCAAGTATGATTTCGTTGTCTTTTGTTGTGTCTTTGATTTTCTTAGGCGGTTTTAATCCACTTGGATTCATTCCCGGCGGAATCGCAATTATCTTAAAGGTAAGTTTTCTTATCTTTTTATTTATGTGGGCAAGAGCAGCTTATCCTCATATTCGTCCAGACCAACTTATGGGCTTGTGTTGGAGAGTCTTATTTCCGCTTGCACTTTTAAATGTTTTTGTTACGGGTATCATTTGTTTAGGAGGTGGAAATTGAGTAAATATATCAAGATTGTTGAGCAAACACCTCTCTTGAGTAATGCGCAAAAGTTTGTGAGATTTTGGAATCGCGCATTAAAGGGTGAATTGTTTATAGGTTTGTGGCTTGTATTTAAGGAATTTTACAAAGCGCAAATCCACACCGTGCAATATCCATTAGAGAAATTACCATTAAGTCCGCGTTATCGTGCAGTGCATGAGCTAAAACGTTTGCTTGAAAGTGGAAATGAGCGATGTATTGGTTGTGGATTATGTGAAAAGATTTGTGTGGCAAATTGCATTCGTATGGAAACAGGATATGGTGAGGATAGACGCAAAAAAGTCTTTGAATATAGCATTAACTTTGGGCGATGTATTTATTGTGGATTGTGCGCAGAGGTTTGCCCTGAACTTGCGATTGTGCATGGAAAGAGATATGAGAATGCGAGCGAACAAAGAGCGTCTTTTGCTCTGAAAAATGATATGCTAACACCAATTGATAAAGTGTTAAGCGGGCAGGATTCTGAATTTAGCGGTGTTGGGAGTATAAGTGTAGATGCGGATAAACGCATTAAGCTTACTCCTTTGAAATATTTAGAAGAGACAGATGAAAATGCCATAAAAACAACTGCAGAAATAAAACAAAAGGAGGAAGTCGATGCTTGAAGCCATTGCGTTTTACACATTTTGCGCTTTAACTTTAGCAATGTTTTTAGTCGTGGTTACAACACGCAATATCCTTTATGCCTTAAGTGCATTGGCGGCGGGAATGATTTTTGTTTCTGCTTTTTTCTTTTTGCTTGGAGCAGAATTTTTGGGTGTCGTGCAAATTGTCGTTTATACTGGGGCAGTCATTGCGCTTTATGCCTTTGCGATGATGTTTTTTGATACTCAAAAATTACAAAATGAAAAAATTGCGAATCCTAGAGTTTTATTTGTCTTAAGTGGATTGGGAGCATTACTGCTTGTTATCGTGGTGGTTGCTCCTATTATTACACAGAATCTTGCAACCTTAGAAGCTGTGATTCCGCCGCAAGAGGGTGTGGGAAATGTGCAAATGGTGGGCTATGTGCTTTTTACAAAATTTCTGATTCCTTTTGAAATTGCGGCAATAATGTTGCTTGTAGCGATGATTGCGGGAATTGTGCTAGCGGGCAAAGGAATGCATTATTCTCTAACCTTAAATGAGCAAGCACCCAAAGGAGAGCAAGATGATAACGCTTAATCATTATTTGATTTTATCTAGTCTTATGTTTATGATTGGTGTCTTTGGAATGCTTAGACGCAAAAATTTACTGATGTTATTTTTTGCAACAGAGATTTTGTTAAGCTCTGTTAATATCGGATTTGTCGCCGTTGGAAAATATCTTGGGGATTTAAATGGACAAATGTTTGCATTCTTTATTCTCGCTGTTGCGGCAAGTGAAGTTGCGATTGGGGTAGGGTTGCTGATTGCTTGGTATAAAAAGCATCATACATTAGATTTAGATAAATTACAAATTATGGAAGGCTAAGTATGGAAGCGATTTTATATGTTGCATTGTTTGCGCCATTGGTGGGTTCATTGTTTGGGATTCCCTTTGCTTCAAAACAAAAATTTGTAGGTGTTGGAATCTTTGCTTCTTTAATGCTTGGAGTTTCTTTTCTCGCTTCGGCACTATTGTTTGTGCATACTTTGCAAGGTGGTGTTGTCAAAGTTGTGTTAATGGATTGGATTGGGGCTGGGGGGCTTTATATTCCTTTTGGATTCTTGGTAGATAGCGTGAGCGCGACAATGATTTTTGTTGTAACACTTGTTTCTTTGTGTGTGCATATCTATTCCATTGGTTATATGAGCCACGATAAAAGCTTCAATAGATTTTTTGTCTATTTGAGTGCTTTTGTTTTCTCTATGTTGATTTTGGTAATGAGTGATAACTTTGCAGGATTATTCATCGGCTGGGAAGGCGTGGGGCTTTGTTCTTGGATGTTGATTGGATTTTGGTATGAGCGCGATTCTGCATCTTTTGCGGCAAATGAAGCCTTTATTATGAATCGTATTGCGGATTTGGGAATGTTGCTTGGAATCTTTTTAATCTATTGGACTTTTGGCACTTTGAGCTATGAAGAAGTTTTAAGCAGCGTGTATGAAGCACCCAAAGGGATTTTAATAGCGATTGGGATTCTGCTTTTTGTGGGTGCAATGGGTAAAAGTGCGCAATTTCCTTTGCATACTTGGCTTGCAGATGCGATGGAAGGTCCAACTCCTGTTTCTGCACTAATCCACGCAGCAACAATGGTAACTGCTGGAGTTTATTTAGTGATTCGGGCGAATCCACTTTATGCAATGATTCCCGAAATTGGCTTTTTAATCGCGAGTTTAGGAGCATTTGTAGCACTTTTTGCTGCAACAATGGCATTGGTGAATAAGGACTTAAAACGCATTATCGCATATTCTACTCTTTCGCAGCTAGGTTATATGTTTGTTGCGGCTGGATTAGAGGCTTATTGGATTGCTCTTTTTCACCTTGCAACCCACGCCTTTTTCAAATCTTTGTTGTTCTTGGGTGCTGGGAATGTAATGCACGCTATGCACGATAAATTGGATATTTCAAAAATGGGCGCACTTTATCGTCCGCTTAAAATTACCGCAATTTTGATGATTTTAGCGTCTATTGCCTTAGCAGGAATTTATCCATTCTCTGGATTTTTTTCCAAAGATAAAATCTTGGAAGCCGCATTTGGCTCTGGAGCTTATGTCTTATGGGGCGTATTATTGTTGGGTGCGTTTTTGACGGCATTTTATAGCTTCCGACTAATTATGCTTGTATTTTTTGGCGAGAAAAAACACGAAGAAGAACACCCACACGAGGCTTATTCTTATATGCTTTATGCTATGTTACCGCTTGGAATCTTGGCGATATTTGCGGGATTCTTTGAGCCAACTTTTCATCATTTTGTTACGCAAACCCTGCCTGATTTTAGCGCAAATTTGGAATCTCAAACCATTTGGAATCTTATTTTCTTGACTTCTTTTGTGGCTTTAAGCGGGATTGCATTTGCAGTGTGGAAATACAAAAAAGGTGGTTTTTCTCCCAAATGGCAGGAAACCTTTATTTATCAACTCTTAAGCCATCAGTATTATATTCCTATGTTGTATGACAAGCTGTTTATACAGAATTATATGAGGTTTTCCAAAGTTGCTTGGTTGATTGATAAGTGCGTGGTAGATTTTGTAGTGGATATGATTGCAAGATTCCTTAATAGTAGCGGAGAAAGTATGCAATGGATTCAAGGTGGGAATCTCTCTAAAATGTTAAAAATTATGTTTTTTGGTGTGGTAGTTTTATTGCTACTTGTATTGATATTTTTTGTTTGTATGGAGGCAGTATGGACTACCTTTTAACTTTGCTTATCTTTTTTCCATTTATTGGCGCAATTTTAGCAATTGGCATTAAAGAGAATCTTAAAGCTTATGCAGTCGTTATTAGCTTTATTGAGCTAGGGTTGGCATTGCTTTTGTGGTATAGCTTTGACAGAGAAGTAGATGGATTCCAGTTTGTTACTTCGCTTCCTTTGGTGGTTAATTTTGGTATTAGTTATCTTGTGGGTGTAGATGGAATCTCCCTTTTTCTGATTGTGTTAAGTGCATTGATTAGTCTAATAGGCTTCATTTATCTGAATGAAACGCAAGAAACCAAAAAGCTTATCCTTTCGCTTTTGTGTCTTGAAAGCATAATGATTGGTGTATTTTGCGCATTGGATATGATTTTGTTTTATATTTTTTGGGAACTCTCTTTGGTGCCAATGCTTTATATTATTGGTGCTTGGGGAAGTGGTAGCAGAATCTATGCCGCAGTGAAGTTTTTCTTATATACCTTTTTGGGTTCAATGATTATGCTAATTGGAATCTTGTTTTTGGCATATTATTACTTTAGTGTGAGCGGAGTTTGGACATTTTCTCTGTTGGAATGGTATAGTTTAAGCCTGATTCCAGAGAATTTGCAAATAATGCTATTCCTTGCATTTTTTTGTGGTTTGGCAGTCAAAGTACCAATGTTTCCTTTCCATACTTGGTTGCCTTATGCACACGGACAAGCACCGACAATTGGTTCTATTATCCTTGCGGCTGTGCTTTTAAAAATGGGAACTTATGGTTTTGTCCGTTTCTCTTTGCCGCTTTTTCCTGACGCCAGTGTAGCTTTATTAATGCCTGTTGCGATTCTCTCTTTAATTATGATTGTTTATGGTGCAATGGTAGCATTTGCACAAGAGGATATGAAGCAAGTCGTGGCTTATAGCTCCATTTCGCATATGGGTGTGATTATGATTGGAATCTTTGCGCTCAATATGGAGGGAATTTCCGGGTCTGTCTTTTTTATGCTAAGTCATGGGATTATTAGCGGCGCGCTGTTTATGCTTGTAGGAATGATTTATGAGCGACGGCATACCAAAATGATTGCCGAGTTTGGCGGAATCGCAAAAGTAATGCCTAATTATGCAGCGATTTTTGGAATTATGATGATGGCTTCAGCGGGACTTCCTTTGACAATGGGATTTGTAGGGGAATTTTTATCTTTGCTTGGGTTTTTCCAAATCTCTCCGATTCTTGCAGGAATCGCGGGAATTAGTATTATTGTAGGTGCAATTTATATGCTCAATCTCTATCGCAAGGCGTTTTATGGAAAAGTTGTGAATCAAGAAAATTTAAAATTACAAGATTTGGATAAACGCGAATGGAGTGCCTTGCTGCCATTGGTTGCGATTGTAATTTGGCTTGGTGTGTATCCTAAGCCGATTTTAGCACCCATTAATAAAGGTGTAGAAAATATGCTCGCAGTGATGTATTCTCGTGCGGTAGCTCCGGAAACAAAAGCATTTTTGGGAATAGATTTAGAGCCATTGGAATTCTTGCAGCAGGGGGAAAGCTCAAATATAGAGAATCTTGAAAATTCAGAAAATTTACAAGAAGCAATAAAAGAAAATAATGCGACAAATGCAGAATCTTTGCAAGAGGAGGGGAGATAAATGTTAGAAACCTTTAGTATTTCATTGGAGAGTTTAAATATTTTCAGTATCTTTCCTATGCTTATTACGATTGTTGGGGGGCTTTTGGTTTTGGTTGTGGATATGTGCTTAAAAAATGCAAATAAACAACTTTATACTATGCTTACGATTCTGTTTTTGGGGCTTAGTTTAGGTTATATTACATTTTTTAGCATCAATGGAGAGAGAGCCTTTTTTGATTTGATTGCGATAGATGGATTCTCTCTTTTGGGGCAAATGATTATCCTAGTTTCTGCGATTTTATTTGTGCCTTTGACTTTGAGTTACAACCGATTCCACGAGTTTGCTTATCCAGAATATTATGCACTCTTTTTATTTATGTGTGCAGGATTCCAATTTATGGTAAGTAGCGACCATTTAATCGTTATTTTCTTGGGATTAGAAACAGCTTCCCTTGCGCTTTATACTCTGATTGCTATGCATAATCGGGCAACTGCTTTTGAAGCGGCAATCAAATACTTTACAATGGGTTCTTTATCTGCGGGTTGTTTCGCCTTTGGTTCTATGTTGTTTTATGCAGCAAGCGGACATTTGGATTTAGAAGGCATTAGAAATGTATTAGAAATACACAATTATGAGCCTTTTTATTTGGTTTTAAGTGGTGTGGTATTTTTTATTGCCTCTATTGGATTCAAAGCCTCTTTAGTGCCTTTCCATACTTGGACGCCAGATGTTTATGAGGGTTCTAACTCTTTTTTGGCAGGCTTTATGTCTATTGTTCCCAAAATCGCAGCATTGGTGGTTGCGATTAGAATTTTTAGTATTTTTGTAGAAATTATATGGGTGCATTCTGTCTTGTATCTTTTAATTGTGATTACGATGACTTTGCCAAATTTGGTAGCACTTGTGCAAAAAGATGTGAAGCGAATGCTTGCGTATAGCTCTATTTCTCATGCGGGATTCGCATTTAGTGCTGTGCTAATTGGTGGAATGCAAGCTTATAGTGCATTGTTTTTATATTGGATATTGTTTCTTTTTACGAATCTCGGAATCTTTGCGATGTTGTGGATTTCTCGCACAAAAGAACAAATTTGGGATAAACGTTACGACCATTCCTATGAAAAATTTTCTGGACTCATCAAGCTCTGTCCTTTAGCCGCTGTGATTATGGGATTGTTTATGTTGTCTTTGGCTGGGATTCCACCTTTTTCAGTTTTTTGGGGTAAAGTTTATTTGATGAGTGCAGCAATTAATAATGGTTATTTGTTTCTTGCTTTTGTTATGGCAATCAATAGCGCAATTGCGGCATATTATTATTTAAAACTTATCGTTTATATGTTCCTAAAAGACCCTTTAATTAGTGATGGGAATGTTTATTTGCAAAATGCAACTTTGCCTCTTAAAATTGTAGTAGGAATCGCAACGCTTTATGTTTGCTTGTCGGCTTTTGCAGTAGATGGTTTATTGTTTGGAATTTATGGCTTAATAGGCGGAAGTTTGATGTAATCTCTAGGATTCATCATAGGATAGATAATCCATTTCATTTATTACTTTAATTTATAGAATCTCGCTTTGAGATTCTATCATCAATATTTCTTTAATCCCCAAATCTCCTTTATCTGTATATTAATTTATATAACGCGAATGTTAAAAAAATCTTGACTTTTTAGTACGAAGTGAATAAAATGCGAATTAAGAGCAAATAAGGAAAATTAAACTATTTTAAAATGTGAGGACTTATGAATCCATTAGCTTTTGGAACCTTGGATACTAGCAATACAACTTCTTTACCGCTTGGTAATCTTTTGTTGGATAAAAAAGACAAGGATTATCATTATAAGTTAGCCAAACTAGAACGCGTGCAGGAAATCATAGAGGATTTTACATTAGAAAATAGCAAAGAAGTAGAAGTCAATGCGAAACTTGCGGTGATTTACGCGGACAAACAAGGAGTGATTCCACAAATCGTGCAAGATTTTGTAGATTTGGCGCAGGAGTTTTTTGAAGTTGCCTTAGTGGATTTAGAATTGTTAGAAAATTTCAGCGGAAGCTTTGGTGGATTTAATGCCAAACTCAATAACAAAGAAATTGTAGAGTTTGCGCAAGCTGTTTTATTTGTTAGCGAAGAAGAATTGTTGCGTTTTAGGGGCGTCTATAATGTGGCTGATTTTAAGAATCCTGAAAGCTTATTGGAAAAGTTGAAAAAAAATATTGGTATTTATTCCTATAAAGAAATGATTGGTTATCAAGAGAATCTCTGTCAATATCATCATAGGAGAGAAAAGCATTGCACGAGATGTGCAAATGTTTGTCCTACCTTTGGCGTGGATAACAATGACGGCTTAATGGAATTGATTTTTTCTCCGATTGATTGCATTGCCTGTGGCGCGTGTGTGGGTGTGTGTCCGACAAATTGTTTGGAATATGAGGAATTGCCAAAAGAAGGCTTGGGAGAAATCATAGAGCAGTATAAAGGACAAAGGATTTTCTTGTGTAACACGCAAGATTATAGAATCTTAGCCTCACAAAACAAAAATTTACCCTCTGATTTTCTGCCTCTAGTTTTGCCAAGTTTGTTGATGTTAAACGAAAACGATTTGCTAAGTATGGTGCAAATGAGTGGAAATGCTTTGGTGGTTTATACACAAAATCTAAGCGCACCTATGGAGTTTTTAAATCATATTACACAACAAATCTATCAACAAGATTCTATTTTTGCTGTGCAGCAGGTAGAATCCTTATCGCAATTAGAATTGCCACAAATAGAGTCTTATTTCTATCAAAACCGCTATAACAAGCCTTATCGCGAATCTTTTGCACAAAGATTGCAATATATGGTCAAAGACGAAGATTATGGTTTGGCAAAAAGCGTTCCTGCGACACAATCACGCAAAGATTCTGTATTCTATGGAGAGATTAAGGTCAATACACAAAAATGCACACTCTGTCTTTCTTGTGTGGGAGCGTGCAATGTAAATGCAATCTTTGCGAGAAGTGATGATTTTTCTTTACGTTTTAATGCGAGCCTTTGCACAACTTGCGGATATTGCGTTGCTTCCTGTCCTGAAGATGCAATGGAGCTTCACAAGGAAGGGATTATGCTCAATCCAGAATTTTTTAGAAGTCAAGAGTTGGCAAAAGATGAGCCCTTTTTGTGTGTGGAATGTGGAAAAGTCTTTAGCACAAAGAAATCCATTGAAAAAGTGCTATTAATGATTGGAGATTCTTTTGCAAAGGATACTAAAAAGTTTAGGACAATCCAATGCTGTCCAGATTGCAAAGTCAAAGTGATGCTTGATGCAACAAACGCAATTGCACAGGAAAGGGAAGCAGATGCTAGATAATTTGAGCGAACAAGAACAATTAAATTTAAAAAATGCTCGTGTTTTATACTATGATTTTTTTAATGGTTTGTTGGTTTTTGAAATGTTAGAAGAAAGAGTAAGAATCGCAAAAGAACAATTAGGAATCTTGTTGAGTGCTCCGTTAAA
Source organism: Helicobacter sp. (assembly GCF_029067145.1). Lineage (GTDB taxonomy): Bacteria > Campylobacterota > Campylobacteria > Campylobacterales > Helicobacteraceae > Helicobacter_D. Next base: position 19,916 of record NZ_JAIEFA010000010.1, read on the forward strand.
TCAGGAGGCAGAAGGCAGTATGCTGCTTCTAAAGCAAGAGCTAGAAGACAATGGGATTCAAAATATCAAAGAGGAATTTTCTCGCCTCTTCGCGTTGCCTTTTGGAGGGAAACAGGTTGGTATGCATCTTTCGCATTACTATGAAAACTGCATTGGAGGGCAGTCTCTTTTGAAAATTAGAGCATTAATGAAACAAAGTGATGTGCGCGTGAATACAGAGAGTTTTAAAGAAACAGAGGAACATTTAGGATTCTTGTGCGGCTTTATGCGTTATCTAATAGAAAAAGAGAATGTAGAGTTGGCAAAAGAGGTTTTTTTGTTTAGTCAAAAGGCTTTTTTAGGGTGGGTAGAGGAGATAAAAATACGGAGTGATGCAAAATTTTATTTAGCACTTGCATTGATAGTGGAATCTTTTATGAAGTTTGAAATGGAATTTTATTCTTAAATAATTCTACTTAAGCCTTTATTGCGAGGGCTTAAGTGGGGTTATCCCAAATCTCAAATAAGGAGCCAATATGGAAAAGAGTCGGCGAGAGTTTTTAAAAACTACCGCAAAAACTTCCGTAGCAGTCGCAGGTGCAAGTATTGCATTGGCAGGCTGTGGCAAAAAAGGCACAAGTGAGAATCTCGTGCGTGGCAAATCGCCTAAAAAAGAGATTCTTTACCAAAAAACACAGCAATGGGATTTATACTATTCTGTTGCAAAATAAAAAGCGAGGTGAAAAATGAGCGAAACAATTAAAAGACGCAATAATAGACGCGCGTTTTTAAAAATGACCGCTCTTGGAAGCTTAGCTAGCGCAAGTATTGCATTGGGAAATGATACACAAAAAACTATGCGTCAAGCAACTACACAAGAGTTGAAAGAAAGATACCCAGAGTCCAAAAAAGTAAAAACGATTTGTACCCATTGTTCTGTGGGTTGTGGAATCGTAGCTGAAGTCGTAGATGGCGTTTGGGTGCGACAAGAAGTGGCGCAAGACCACCCGATTTCTCAAGGGGGACATTGTTGTAAGGGCGCAGATTTAATTGATAGAGCAAGAAGTGAAACAAGACTTCGCTATCCATTAGAGAAACAAAATGGTAAATGGACAAGACTTAAATATGATGAAGCAATGGACAAAATTGCTGCACAAATTAAGCAAATCCGAGAGGAAAGCGGACCTGATGCGGTAATGTTTTTGGGAAGTGCGAAGTGTTCTAATGAGCAAAGCTATTACATTAGAAAGTTTGCAGCATTTTTTGGGACAAATAATATAGACCATTGCGCTCGCGTTTGACACAGTCCAACAGTTGCCGGTGTGGCAAATACATTTGGATATGGTGGAATGACAAACCATTTAGGCGATATGCAATTCTCTAAATATATTTTAGTCATTGGTGCAAACCCAGCTGTTAATCACCCTGTTTCTATGGTGCATATTTTGCGCGCTAAGGAAAAAGGTGCAAAACTCGTGTGCATTGACCCACGATTTACAAAAACAGCAGCAAAATGTAATGAATATCATAGAATCCGAAGCGGAACAGACATTGCCTTTGCTTATGGATTACTCAATCATATCATTGCAAAAAAACTTTATGATGAGCAATATCTCAAAGATAGAGTCGATGGCTATGAGCTTATTATGGAAGAAGCAAGGAAATTTACTCCTGAAGTTGCAGCAGATGTGTGTGGAATCCCAGCAGATGCGATTCGTCATATTGCAGAGGAAATGGCAAGCGCAAAACCTGCAAGTTTGATTTGGAATCAAGGTTTGACACAGCACACTGTGGGAACAAGCAATACGCGTATTATGCCGATTCTACAAATGTTCTTAGGAAATATTGGTAAAAATGGTGGTGGCGTGAATATTTTGCGCGGACACGACAATGTGCAAGGTGCTTCAGATATGACAAACCTCGCAGATTCTTTACCCGGATATTATGGATTGGGAGAACCTGCTTGGAAACATTTCTGCCGCCATTGGAAAGTAGATTATGATTGGATGGTTTCTCGCTTCAAAAACAAAGAGATGATGGGCAAAACAGGTTTTGCGCATTCTACTTGGAAGTTTGGTGTGCTAGATGATGAAAATATGGAAAACAATGCAGGCACTAAATTGCGTGCTTTGATTGTCATTGGTTCAGGTATGACAACCGTTTCTTTATTGGATTTGCAACGCAAAGCTATGGATAAACTAGACTTAGTTGTCTTTGTGGATCCTTATGTGAATGACTTGGCGATTTATGGAGATAGAAAAGACAATTTATTCTGCTTGCCTGCGGCTTCTCAAATGGAGACAAGTGGTAGTGTGGCAGCGACAAATCGTAGCTATCAATGGCGCTCTAAAGTAATGGAACCACTCTTTGAATGTCGTCCTGATGAAGAGTTTTTGTTTGGGTTGGCAGAGAGATTGGGATTCTTAGAAGAATATCAAAGAAGACTTTATGATATTGCAAAATCCAAAGGTAGAGATAAGTTTATTTGGCCAGAAGATGCGACGGTAGAATTAACTCAAAGTATCCGAAGCATTGGATTGCAAGGAATGAGCCCTGAACGTTTGAAGGCACACCAAGAAAATTGGCATATGTTTGATAAAGTAACCCTAGAGGGAACAGGACCATTTAAAGGGGATTATTATGGATTGCCTTGGCCTTGTTGGAGCGATAAACACCCCGGAACCCCTGTAATGTATAACGACAAAATTCCTGTTATGCGTGGAGGTATGGGATTCCGTGTGAATTGGGGTGTTACAAATCCTAGCGGTCAAAGTATGCTTACTCCTCGTTCTTTACCCGATGCGAAATATAGTGGAGGACACGCTCCTGTAACTGCGGCAAATGCGGAATCTCTTGGCATTAAGCTCACAGAAGCAGAGAAACAAGCAATCGGCGGAACAAGCTTTGCTATGGGATTTGGTAATAATATTCTTGTAGAAAAAGCTTTGGAGCAAGGACTTTGCCCTTATGGAAATGGTAAAGCAAGAGCAAATGTATGGAATTGGTATGACAAGATTCCATTACATCGTGAGCCTTTGCATTCTGTGCGTGGAGATTTGGTGGATAAGTATCCAAACTTCCCTGATAAGAAAAATCATTTTAGGGCAAACATCAAATACCGCAGCCGACAAAAAGAGCTTGGCGAGAATAAAAATTGGGTAGATGAATTCCCTATTAATATGCTAAGTGGAAGACTTGTAGCCCATATGGGAACAGGCGCGGAGACGAGAAGTGCAAAATATCTCGCAGAAGTTGAGGGCGAAATGTTTGTAGAGATTCACCCTGATAAAGCTGCTGAAATGAATATCAAAAATGGCGATATGCTTTGGGTATATGGAACAATGGATACACGCATTTTAGTTCCAGCAAAACTTTCTACAAGAGTAGATTACAATAGCGTTTGGTTACCACAAAACTTCTCGGGAATGGACCAAGGTAAATCAAGGCTCGATAATTATCCTGAAGGCACAAAACCTTATGCGATTGGAGAATCTGCTTGTATGGTTGCGAGCTATGGGTTTGATTATAATTCTGCTTGTCCAGAAACAAAATGTGGTTTGTGTCGCATAGAAAAAGCATAAGGAGTAGAAAATGAGTAATACAATTCCAAGCAATCTTGAGAATTTCTCAAGAATCAAATTTTATTGCGATACAAATCGTTGCATTGAATGCCACGGCTGCGATGTGGCTTGTAAAGAAGCACACCATTTGCCTGTGGGCGTGAATCGCCGAAGAGTCGTTATGCTAAATGAGGGTGTTGTGGGCAAAGAAACCGCAGTTTCTATTGCTTGTATGCACTGCTCTGATGCTCCTTGTGCGCAAGTATGTCCTGTGGATTGCTTTTATATCCGTGCAGATGGAATCGTCTTACACGATAAAAAAACTTGCATAGGTTGTGGATATTGCCTCTATGCGTGTCCTTTTGGCGCACCACAATTTCCAAAAAATGGTGTGTTTGGCTCACGCGGGGCGATGGATAAATGCACTTTCTGCGCAGGAGGTCCTGAAGAAACCAATAGTGAGGAAGAATATCATCTGTATGGACAAAACAGAATCGCGGAAGGTAAAGTGCCAATGTGTGCGAGTATGTGTTCTACGAAAGCTCTGCTTGCTGGAAGCAGTGAAGAGGTTTCAAACATTATCACACATCGTGCAACTGTGCGAGGAGAAAATATCCCAAATGCTGTGCCTAATGTGTGGAAAACGGCGTATGGCGACTAGGAGGATTCTATGAGAAATTTATTGAAATTCTTTAGAATCTTGATGTTGGGTGTATTTGTAGCAGGAGCTAATTTTGCTTTTGCCGCAAACCCAAGTGTGCCACAAGAAGGTGGCAAACAATATGCAGAAGTGATTCCGGGCAATAATTCTTTGATACTGCCAAGTGATAGGGCAAATCCAAAGATTTATGGTGGTCCAGAAGTAGAAGCAATCAAAACTTGGGGAGTGGATTCTCCTAATTCTTATGGTTTTGGCGAAATCTTTACGCTTTTGCAAGGACATTATTTTTCTGTGATTTTTGGGATTCTTATTATCTTAGTGCCTTTGGCATTTTTGGGGCATTTTATGATGATTGGGCAAAAGAAATTCAATCACGGAAAGAAAATTCGCGTCTTTTCTAGCTACAATATTTTTGTGCATTGGTGCGCAGCGATTCCTTTTGTGATGATTTGTATCACAGGCTTAGTGATGGTCTTTGGTGATAAGCTAGGCGGAGGAGGATTTGTTCGCTTTGCAAGAGATGTGCATGGAATCGCAACGATTGTTTTTGCAGTCTTTGGCGTGTTGATGTTCTTAATGTGGTTTAAAAGCGCATTACCTAGAGCTTATGATATTGATTGGCTTATGATTATGGGTGGATATTTAAGCAAAGAGAAAAAGCCAATTCCAGCAGGGAAGTTTAACGCAGGGCAAAAAATGTGGTTCTGGGTTTGCACTTTGGGCGGATTTGCAATGGTAATTTCTGGTGCTTTTATGTTTTTTCAATTCAGCGATATTAATACTTTAAGAATGATGGCGTTAGCGCACAATTTTATTGGATTTTTAATTATTGCTTTATTGATTACACACATTTATATGGCAGTCTTTGCGATTGAGGGAGCTTTGCACTCAATCATTGATGGACATATGGGTGAAGAGGAAATTGCAATTTTGCATAGTTATTATTATAAAGAAATCAATGCAGCGTAATGGAATCCTATTATCAAGCATTGAAAATTGAAAGAATCTCTCCTAATGGGGGAGATTCCTTAGAATTTGTTGAAGACTGCGTGATAGCAGAGGAACGCATTGCCTTTTATCTCAATGGCAAAAAGTTACTTTCAGTTATGAGTATCCCAAGAGAGCAAGATTGTCATATTGTTGGGTTTTTGATAAGTGAGGGTGTGTTGAGTGATGTTTCGCAGATTCGGCGTTTGGAAGTTGCTAAAGATGGTAAATCTGTCGCAATAGAGGCAGAAATTATTGAGGAAAATCTCCAAAATCTTTTTCGTGAAAAAACATTGACTTCTGGTTGTTGTGTAGGAGTTGCAGGGAATTTAGAAGGGCATATTGTAGAAAAATTTGTGGAATCTGATGTGAAGATTTCGTGTCGCGAACTTTTTGCGTATTTACAATGCTTTGAAGCCCCAAGTGAAATGTTTGAAAAAACGGGCTGTGTGCATAAGGCAATGTTGGTTTTGCGGGATTCCACGCTTATTTGTGAGGATATTGGGCGGCACAATGCGATTGATAAAGTAATGGGAAAGGCGCGTTTGCAAGGGCTTGATACACGCAATGCGATTCTTTATGTGAGCGGGCGATTGTCGCTTGAAATGGTGATTAAAGCGGTGATGCACAATATTCCCATTGTGATTTCTAAGGCTGCTGCTACTCTTATGGGAGTGAAAGCAGCGCAAGAAACAGGCGTAACGCTTGTCGGCTTTGCGCGTGGCAAGAGGGCAAATGTCTATACGCATAGCGGCAGAATCCTTAATATAGATTCTTAAGCTTTTATCAAATAAGGCTTTAGCAGAATGGTTTTTCTCATTGGGGGCGAAACGCATACAGGCAAGACTTTCTTAGCGCAAAAATTACTAGAAATGCACCATTTTCCTTATATGAGTTTGGACCACTTAAAAATGGGATTTATACGCGGTATGAATCCCCCGCCTTTTGATGTTACAGAAGATGTTAAGATTGCTGATTTTATGTTTGATATTGTTGCTGGAATCATAAATGTTTGCTTGGAAAATACCCAAAATCTCATTATAGAGGGAGTTTATTTTCCTCCCTCTAAAACGCGGATATTTCTTGAGAATCCCCATATCAAGATTCTTTATTTGCTTTTTAGTGAGAAATATATTTTACAAAATTACACACTTATTTATCAAAAAGAAAATGTAGTAGAAAAGCGAAAGATTGGAGAGAGGGATTCCAAAGAAGAGTTGGTAAGGAATCATACGAATTTAAAACAAGAGTGTTTGCGGTATTGTTTGCCTTTTTTGGAAATACAAGAAAACTATGAAAACGAAATTGCAAAAGCCTATGAGTTTTTTGCAATTTAATGTATTTTTGATGGTTTGGAATCCCTTGCGAGATTCCATAGATTATTTTGCAAAGCGAATCGGAATTTCTGGATTTGCAAGCCAAGTAGGAGAATCTAAATCCTTCAAGATTCCTTGCTCTATTTTTTGATTTTCATTCAAGCCCAAATCTTTTAAGTATTTGCGGTTAATGTAGCTAACCTCTATGGTTGTGCTAAAAAACAATTCTTTGGAATAAAAGATTTTGCCGTGATTATTAAAATGTAAATGAATGGGGCAGAAATACTTATCCAAACGCTTAAGTTGCGTGATTCTTTGATGAAATCCGCTTTTTTCTTCGGGATTGCAGCCGTGGAATTCAAAAATCACTTGCGCAAAATTCTCCGCTAAAGATTCTATCTCAATTCCCTCTAACATTTCCCATTCTGCATTTTCAATGTCAATTTGTAAAATATTTGCCTGTGTGGAGTTTAGCTGATTGTCCTTGATGAGCGTTTCTAATGTAATGGTAGAATCGCTATTGTGTGTTGCAATGAATTTTTTATAAAAAGTAATATTGGGGTGCGTGTAGGGAGAATGTGCGATACTTCCATCATATTCTAACACTGGATAGCCAAGCTCTGCCATCTCCAAATCCCAAGGGGAATAATCAGAAACTCCTAGTGAAATTGCTTTTGGATTTTGCAAATAGGGGCTATTTGGGGGCGGCGGGGGGGGGGGGGGGGGGGGGGGGGGCGGGCGGGCGGGGGGGGCTGGGGGGGCGGGGGGGGGGGGGGGG
>NZ_JAIEFA010000011.1 GCF_029067145.1 Helicobacter sp.
AGGGGAGGTTAAAGGGAATGGGGATTGAGAAGTTTATATAAGTTTATAGTTTAGAAAGCAAGAAAAGTGGTGAGATTTGAGGAATTGATAGAAATTATTTAAAAAATATTAGTAAATTATTATTATGAAACTTGACAATATAAGACTAAAGTTATATAATTTTGACAATTTTAAACAGAGGAGTTTTTATGAATATTTTAGAAAAATTAACCAATACCTTACACGAAACATTAGAGCAAGGGGCTTCTCTTGCACTACATAACAAAAACCAAGAAATTGAGCCGATTCATCTTTTTTGGGCAATGCTCACACATACCAACTCTTTATTAAATCAAGCTCTTAACCGCTTAAATTGCGATAAAAATTCATTAGAATTGGAAGCAAAAAGCCTTGCGGGCAATTTACCCAAAAGCAGCCAAGTCAGCAAGGAAAATTTAAGAATCTCAAAAAATTTACAAGAGCTATTCAATGCCGCTGATGGCAAAGCTATAAGCAATGGGGATTCCTATATTGCGCTAGATACTTTTATTCTAAGTGCATTACAACACGATTCTATTAAGCAGCTTTTTAGCAAATATTTAGATATTAATGAGCTAAAAAAGACTTTTGAAGCAATGCGTGCAGGGGCGAAAATTGACTCCCAAAGCGGTGATGAGAATTTAGAATCACTAGAAAAATTTGGCATTGACCTAACCAAAAAAGCCATTGAAGGCAAACTAGACCCTGTCATCGGTAGAGATGAGGAAATCACCCATATGATGCAAATCCTTATCCGCAAGACAAAAAACAATCCGATTCTGCTTGGCGAACCGGGCGTTGGAAAAACTGCGGTTGTAGAGGGGCTTGCGCAAAGAATCGTAAAAAAAGAGGTTCCACTCTCTTTGCAAAACAAACGCGTGATTGCCCTTGATATGAGTGCGCTCATTGCGGGTGCAAAGTATCGCGGAGAGTTTGAGGATAGGCTTAAAAAAGTCATTGATGAAGTCAAAAAAAGCGGAAACATTATTTTATTTATTGATGAAATCCACACCATTGTGGGCGCGGGTGCAAGTGAGGGCAGTATGGACGCAGCAAACATTCTTAAACCTGCCCTTGCTAGAGGGGAATTGCACACTATTGGCGCAACCACCCTTAAGGAATACCGCAAATACTTTGAAAAAGATGCAGCATTGCAACGGAGATTCCAACCCGTAACTTTAAATGAACCCAATGTGAATGAAGCCTTGCAAATTTTGCGCGGAATCAAAGAAAGACTAGAGGCACACCACAATGTAACCATTACTGATAGCGCATTAGTCGCAGCTGCTAAACTCTCCAATCGTTACATCACGGATAGATTCCTGCCTGATAAAGCCATTGATTTGATTGACGAAGCAGCGGCGGAGCTTAAAATGCAAATAGAATCCGAACCTAGCGAATTGTCTAAAATTAAACGCGAAATAGAATCCTTGCAAGTAGAGAAAGAAGCACTTTTAATGGAAAAAAATGACAAAAACAATGTGCGCTTGGAGGAAATCAAAAAAGAAATTGAAGATAAAAACGAGAAAAAGAAAAGTCTAGAAATGCAGTTTGAGAGCGAAAAGCAGGTTTTTAACGACATTGCAAACATCAAAATCAAGATTGATTCTCTAAGGACAGAAAGCGAGTTAGCAAAGCGCAATAGTGATTTTAACAAAGCAGCAGAGATTGATTATGGCAAGATTCCCGAGCTAGAAAAAGAGCTAGAATCCCAAAATGCAAAATGGACAAAAATGCAAGAGATGGGGACATTGCTTAAAAATGCTGTGCTACCGGAATCCATAGCCGCTGTGATTAGCCGATGGACACAGATTCCAATTAAAAAAATGTTGCAAGACGAAAAGGACAAGATTCTAGGCATTGAGAGTGAATTAAAAAAAGATGTTATAGGGCAAGATAAGGCACTGCACGCAATTGCTAGAGCCATTAAGCGCAATAAAGCGGGATTGAGTGAGCTTAATCGCCCCATTGGCAGCTTTTTGTTTTTGGGACCTACCGGCGTAGGCAAGACAGAATCAGCCAAAACCCTTGCGCGATTCCTCTTTGATAGCGAAAAGAATCTTATCAGAATTGATATGAGCGAATATATGGAAAAACACGCCGCAAGTCGCCTTGTAGGCGCACCTCCGGGATATGTCGGCTATGAAGAAGGTGGGCAACTCACCGAAGCTGTGCGCCGCAAACCTTATAGTGTCGTGCTTTTTGATGAGATTGAAAAAGCACACCCCGATGTGTTTAATATGCTATTACAAGTCCTTGATGATGGGCGTTTGACAGATAATAAGGGTGTTACGATTGACTTTAGAAATACAATTATCATTTTGACAAGCAATATCGCAAGTGCCGCTATTATGGAGCTCAAAGATGAGCAAGAGCGTGAAAATGCAGTCAAAGATGCGTTGAAAAATTACTTCAAGCCGGAATTTTTGAATCGCTTAGATGATATTGTAATTTTCAATCCGCTTGGATTAGAGCAAATCACGCATATTGTGGAGATTTTGTTTAAAGGAATCCAAAAGAAATTAATAGAGCGCAACATTCACATTACATTAGAACCAAGCGCAAAAGAATTTATCGCAAAAGTTGGTTTTGACCCAACCTTTGGTGCGCGTCCGCTCAAACGAGCACTTTATGAAGAAGTGGAAGATCGGCTAGCGGATTTGATTTTAGAGGGCAAAATCAAAGAGGGAAGCAAAGTTACTTTTTATGCACAAAATGACGCAATCCAAACGCGCATAGAATAATATCCATTTTAGGGCGTTTTCGCCCTATTTTTAAGATTCTTCATTTTAATTTAATATTTTTTTGCTATCATCACAACTTTACTTTGTTTTTTGATTCGGAGTATAGCGCAGCCTGGCTAGCGCACACCCTTGGGGTGGGTGAGGTCGTGGGTTCAAATCCCGCTACTCCGACCATTCTTTAATTGCTTTTTTTGTTTATGAAATCCGCTATTCTTGATTTGCAAAATTTACATAGAATCCGTTTGCATCTCCACAAATGTAATCCAAAATGTCTTTTTATCACAGCTCTCTAGTATTTTTGATTTTTCTTTCTTTTACTTTTTTGTCTTAGGCAATATGAAACATAGAAGAAAAAGGATTCTAACTTAAGAATTCCGCTTTACTTTTGTGCCTTTAAGATTTCCTCCAACGCACCTTGCACATCTCCGCTGTAAGCGATTTCATTTGCGCTCGTTTGTTCGTCCTGAAGCACTTTTGGGATTCTATCTTGCTTTTGTATCTCCTCTCTTAATGTCTCTAATTCCGTGCTATGATACGCATAAATCATTTGTGCAGACAACACGCCCTCTAGTCTTTCAATCTGCTTTAAAAGCTTGATTTCCTCTTCAATGCTTTGAGATTCCAAAGTTACGATGATTTTACCGCTTGCGTCTTGGTAATGACACTCTGCACCTTTGATTGCATTAATTTTCCCCCAAAGTGATTCTATGTCCTTCTGCGCGCATAGCACGACGAGACTAGACACATTAAAATCCTCTTCTTGCATTTTTACTCCTTAAGATTCCAAATTAAGATATTTTTCCCATCTTCGCTGCTAATTAGATGAGAATTCGTAAAGATAATATTATTCAACAAGCTCGTATGTCCGCTTAAATGCGTTATTTCTTGTTTATCTGAAATGCGAAAAACACTGATTTCGCTTTGTTCATTTTGCATATAAGCCCCCAATGTGGAATCCGCACTCATTCCCACACTATACACCAAAAAATTTGCCACGATTCCATAAGATTCCACTTTATTTGTCTTTAAATTCAGCCGATACACGCCTACTTTTCTGTCTTGCCCTGCGGTGATAAAAGTCATTATATCGCCTACTTTAGCAAATTGGACTTGATACACATTGTCCTTATTCTCACCCTCCAATTCCGCAATCACTTCTCCGCTATCAATAGAGCCAAAATACAAAATCCCCGATTCGCACGCTACTACATAGTAATTACTTGGAATCTCTAATGCGAAATCCGAAAAAGAAGCTTCAGAAAGCTGCTTGCGGTAAAGAATCTGTTTTTGCTTTATATCATACAGCACAATCTCATTGCTCGCAAGCCCCAAAAAAATCCGCTTTTCATCTACAAAAGCTGCTTTTTTAATATTTAAAGATTCCATATTGGGCAACATTTCCAAACTCCCCTTAGAAAATATAAAAAGATTCTTTGTACCAAAATTCCCCTCACTATGGATTAAAACTTGCTCTCCAAGCCTATCTACACTATAAACTTTGGGAGCATAAGATTCTGCATAGAAACTTGCAATATCGGGAAGCTTCGTAAGTAATTTTGGTGAGGATTCCTCAAGTCTTAGCTCCAAAACCTCTCCAAAATCCGTTCCAATCAGCAAGGAATTTTTGATGAGATGTGTAACGACAATGTTATTTTCTAAAACAATCTTTTTTTGAGGTTGAGAAGTTCTTTCTTTTGTAATCTTAGATTCCTCTGAATACATCATCAAAGGAGATACCCATAAAATCCATAGGATTGCCATCATTTTTTTAAGATAAATTCGCATTCGCTTTCCTTTAATTCTCACAAGATTCTAATATTATCGCTCGTGCAGGACAAGCTCCGATACACTCTCCACAACCGATACAATTCTTTTGAATCTCTGGATAAAACAATCCGCTAAAAATAATTGCTTGATTCTTTCCTAATACACTATAACAAACATCTTTGCAAGTGCAGCATAGGGTTTTATGGTAAGCCAAGCAAGTGAGTTCATTAATCTTAAGAACAAAATTCCAATGGGGATTCTGTTCTTTTGCGAGTCGCTCCTCTAACACTCCCTTTGGGCAAGCTTTTGCACATTCTCCACAAAGCTTACAACCGCTTGTTTCAAAATCTATATAAACTGCATTATGAGATATTTTTAAGATTCCACTTTTGCTTTCTTTGTTATAAATTTCCTCACAGACACGCACACAAGGTGCTTGTAAAGATTCCGCAATACATTGCCCACAAAATTTAGAAAAAAGAAAACGATTAAAATTATAAGGTGGCAAGGGCGCAAAGCCCTTTTGTTTAGGCTTTAACAAAGCTGTAAAAAGCTCCCTGCGATTCCGCATTAATTCACACCCTCATTCACAATGTCAATCAGATTGGATTTCGTGCTGCCATTTTCTTGACGAAAATCAGGTTCAAACTTATTGACAACCAATGGTGCAGCATTGACTTGTGTCGTATGACAAATCACACAATTAAAGCGGTTTTCGTCCATTTGCTCTTTCAAGTCTTTATTCTTACGAAAATTATAAAAATGCGATTTAGGCATTGGTGTCGCATTCACTGCCGCTGCCATTTCAGGTAAATGACAACTCGTGCAAGAATTATTTTCTTTCGTAATAGGCAACATATCCTCTGTTGTGTGTGAAATCATCGGCGGAGCGTTTTCAAACGCGCGGTCAATCAGTTCAGATTCTCCCGCTGCCTTACCATTATAGTCAAATGCACTTACTTTCACATTTTCGTTAAATAAAGTGCTTTTGCGCAAGCCTATTTCATTTTCACTATAACCGCCTTGACAACCTAAAAATATGAATCCAGCCACTGCTACACTCATAACCATTATTGTTTTGTTAAAATTCATTTTTTCTCCTTTTTAAATTCTAAGAGATTAAACGCTAAGGCATCATCTCCACAAACTTCAATACAACGTCCGCAACGCGTGCATTCACCACTTTTTATCACGCCACTTTTCTTTCCAATGATTCCTAAAACCTGCTTTTCCGGACAGATTTTTTTGCACTCCATACAATGCGTGCAAGATTCCAAATCATATTTGACCTTTAAAATCGCAAAGAAACTAAGGAGTGAATAAAATGCACCCAAAGGACAAATATGCCCACAAAATGCGTGCTTTGTTACAAATAAATCCAATAAAAACACTGCCAAAACAGCAAAAAAACCAACTCCAAGCCCAAAAATAATCCCGCGATGAAGCATAGAAATCGGGCTAATCGCTTCAAATGCCGCGATTCCAAAGATTATAGAGAGTAACAGACTAAGAGCCAAAATCACATAACGTAAAGAATTTTTCAAATAAACGAGATTACCTAATGCATCTAAACCAAAAGCTCGCCTCAAAAAAGAGGCAAAGTCTGTCACAAGATTCATAGGGCAGACAAAAGAGCAATAAGCTCTTCCTAAAAACAAACCATAAAGCAACAAAATCACCAAAGCACCAAGCAGTGCGTTTGCTCCAACGATTGAACCTGCAAAAAATAATTGCAAAATCGCATAAGGGTCGCTTAATGGAATCACTCCAAAAATAAGCGAGGAGCTAAGATTGCCTTGCAAAATTTTAAAGCTTGTATAATTTCCCAATACATACAAGGCTAATAGCCCTATTTGCACGATTCTACGCAAGAATAAGTAGTGATATTTTTGCATTACAAATCTCCGTTATTCAAATAATCTTGCACTTTAGAGCCAGAATCGCTTTTAGGGATTCTTTCTTTTGCTTCTTGCAAACGCATTTCATCTTCTGCTTCCCAGCCTTTAATATAGTTTGTTCCTACTTTACCAAGTGCTATTTCACGTGGCAGGACAATAATCGTCGCTTTTTCTGTGATACAAGCCTTTTCGCATTTGCCACAACCCGTGCAAACTTCGCTTTCCACCACAGGCAAAAGATAGGAATGCTTGCCTGTGCGCTCGTTGCGTTTAAGCTCCAGCTTAATGGCTTCACCCAAAAGCGGACAGGCGCGATAACAAGCGTCGCATTGAATGCCCCAATACGCGACACAATGCTCCTTATCCACAATCGCAACACCCATTTTGGCTAGATTAATTGCAAGTCCTTTTTCATTAGAAACCAATTTGGAATCCAATGCGTCCGTTGGACAAATCGGCACACAAGGAATATCCTCGCACATTTCGCACGGAATCTTACGTGGTTCAAAATAAGGCGTGCCTATGGGCTTTCCACTTCCTGCGTCTGCAAGTTTTAAGGTGTCAAAAGGACAAGCCTCCACGCACAAACCGCATTTAATGCAAGTCTTTAAAAATTCCTTTTCACTTAAAGCACCTGGTGGTCTTAAGATAAGAGGATTTGCTCTACCCTCTTGCAAAAACGCTCCCCAAACCAAACCACCAAGCCCTACAAGCGCAACCGCTTGTGCGCCACTTAGTAGAAATTTACGCCGATTGGTATTTTGTTGCATTTTATGCCTTATACACTTTTACCGCACATTTTTTGAAATCTGTTTGCTTAGAAATCGGACAAGTTGCGTCTAAACAGACTTTATTAATATAGACTTTTTCGTCAAACCAAGGCACATAAACAAGTCCCATTGGGGGACGATTGCGTCCGCGCATATCCACACGCGCTTTTACCTTACCGCGTCTTGATTCCACCCAAACCGCGTCATTTTGTTGCACACCAAGCTTTTTACCATCTTCTGGATTCATATAGCACAATGCTTCAGGCACAGCGCGATAGAGTTCTGGCACACGCATAGTCATTGTGCCACTATGCCAATGCTCTAACACGCGCCCTGTGCTTAACCAGAATGGATATTCTTTGCTTGGCATTTCGGGTGGGTCCATATAAGGACGGAAGAAAATTTTTGCTTTGTTTTTAAGTGAAAATTTCTCTTGAGTTTTTGGCGTTGTCAAATCCCCGCGTGGCAATTCTTTACCTGCTCCACCATAGAATGCAAACTCTCCATTTCCTGCTTTTCTCGCATAATAGTCGTATTTTGCATTGAAACGCCATTGGGTTTCTTTGCCATCTACAACAGGCCATCTAAGCCCACGCACCCTATGATAAGTATCAAAATCTGCTAAATCGTGTGCGTGTCCTACACCAAACTTGCGATATTCTTCCCAAAGATACTTTTGCACAAAGAATCCATAGCCTTTAAACACTTTGCCGTCGCTTCCAATCACTTCGCGTTTATCTCCAAAAACTTCAGAATTGATTGTGTCTTTTAGCATAGAATCTGTATTTTTATAACCTAATGCTTCTTTATTTGCATACAAGACATCATAGAGTGTGGAATCCTCATTATATCCCATTGCTTTTGCTGCTTCTAGCACATTGGGGAGCGTCAATTTATCGTTAATCTTTTTCTCGCCCCAAACTTCTTTAAGTTTAAATCGCTTAGAAAATTCCATCATCTGCCAAGTATCACTCATTGCCTCGCCTTGTGGGAGAACCTGTTGCTTCCAATGCTGTGTTCTACGCTCTGCATTCCCATAAGCACCCCATTTCTCATAAATCATCGCCACAGGCAGAATCAAATCCGCAACTTTTGCGCTAATGCCCGGATAGGCGTCTGAAACCACGATGAAATTATCCATTTCTCTAGCAGCCTTAATCCAATGGTTCGCATTTGCAGTGTTTTGCCAAGGATTATTCACATGCACCCACGCCCATTTAATTCTGCCATCTTCAAGATTCCGCATAATTTGCATAAAATGCGCGCCCGGTTGAGGATTGATTGTCCCATTTGGAAGCTTCCAAATCTTTTCTGTCATTTCTCTGTGTTTTGGATTCGCCACGACCATATCCGCAGGTAATCGGTGTGAGAATGTCCCTACTTCCCTAGCTGTTCCACACGCACTTGGTTGTCCTGTAAGCGAGAATGCACCACTTCCGGGTTTTGCTTGTTTGCCAAGCAGCATATGCACCATATAGCTTTGCTCATTCACCCAAGTTCCTCTTGTGTGTTGATTCATTCCCATTGTCCAAAAGCTCACAATTTTACGATTTTTGTCAATGTAATATTGTGCAAGTTGTTTGAGTTTGGCTTTAAAAGATTCTAAATTTTCGCTTGCATCGCCTTTTGCAAGTTTTGCAACAAAATCAAGCGTGTAAGGCTCTAATGCCTTTTTAAAATCCTCAAAAGAAATTTCCCAATGGTTTCCTGCGGCTGCATTGTGTTTGTTTTCCATTATATCGCCCGCTTTCATTCCCAAATACGCGAGCGTTACGCCCTCTGCTTCACTGATGACTTTAGATTTTTCTTTTGCTGCAATGTCTAGCTCTGCTGCACCATATTTTGCGTGTTTAATATCCGTGCGCAACCCATAACCAATATCGGCAAAACCGGTTGTAAAGATACAATTTTTCTTAACAAAATTCCAATCAATTGCGTTTGGATAATTATAAACAATCTCGCGTGCAATATAATTCCAAATTGCTAAATCTGTGTGTGGAGCAAAAACAATTTCAATATCTGCTAAATCCGAAGTTCTATTAGAATAAGGTGTGAGATTCACTACTTTTACCTTGTCGGGATTTGTCAGTTTTCTATCTGTAACCCTAGCCCAAAGAATCGGGTGCATTTCTGCCATATTTGCGCCCCAAGTAACAATCGTGTCGGTTAGTTCAATATCATCATAACAGCCTGCGGGTTCATCAATACCAAAAGTTTCCATAAACCCAACAACCGCACTTGCCATACAATGTCTAGCATTTGGGTCAATATTATTGCTTCTAAAGCCACCCTTAATCAGCTTGACTGCCGCATAACCCTCTTGCACGGTGTATTGCCCAGAGCCAAACACACCGATTCCGGTAGGTCCTAACTCATTATAAGCCTTTTTAAATTGTGCTTCCATTACATCAAAAGCTTTTTGCCAACTCACAGGTTGAAATCGCCCCTTTTTATCAAATTCACCTTGAGAATTTACACGCAAAAGTGGCTGCGTCAAGCGGTCTGCACCATACATAATTTTGGCATTAAAATATCCTTTAATGCAGTTTAACCCACGATTTACAGGAGCTGCTGGGTCTCCCTTAATTGCAACGATTTGCTCGTCTTTGGTTGCTACCATAATCCCACAGCCTGTTCCACAGAATCTACAAACGGATTTGTCCCATTTCCAGCCACCTTCTGCTTCTTTTGCTGCTGCTAAAACATTGCTTGGCAATGCGATTCCAACTGCACTCGCTGCACTCGCTGCTGCTGCCGTTTTTAAAAATTCGCGTCTATTGTATGCCACAAAAGCCTCCTTAAACTTAAGATTTAGCATTTCTTAATGCAAAAAAATTATAGCGATTTTGATTAATTTAAGAATTGATTTAGGTCAATATATATTTTATTATATTTCGTATTTTGTGTGCTTAGAGAGCCTTTATTAAAGATTTATTTTGATATTTTACATTTCTTTCTATTAACAC
>NZ_JAIEFA010000012.1 GCF_029067145.1 Helicobacter sp.
ACGCACTTAATGTCCGGTGGGGGGGCGGGGTTTTTGTTATAAACCTAACTTTCAACACTTAAAAATTTTCATTTGTTTTTTTTCAACCCCAAAAAGGGTTAACCCCCTTAAACAAAATACAAAATTCCCCCCCCCCCCGCACTAATAAGTGTATTTTGCAAATACTTTCTCTCATTATCAGACAATTCTATCGGATATTTTTGGGGATTTTCTTTAGGCTTATCACGCTTGATTTCTTTATCAATTTTAGCTTGTTTAATTTTTCTTTTGATAGACTTTAACATTATTACTCCTTGCAATAGTTTGCTATAAATTGTTTCAAAGGATTTAAAACGCGAGATTCAAAGTCAAAAATTCTTTCAAATTCTGTTTGTAGAATTTCTATTTTTTCTTTCTCTTGATTTTTTCCTTTGATTTTTTTCTCTGCCCCCATTGCCTCTCTGTAAGCAAATATTGCAGATTTCTTAAGGATATTATCTTTCAAATTTCCCAAGCATTCAATATAACGCTTAAAACATTCACAAGGCTTTTTATTGGTCGCAATTTCTAACAATAAAGTTTCTAATTCGCCATTACTTTGGTTATTTGGAAATAAAAAGATTTCTTGAGCACTCATTAATCCTTGAGATTCTCCAATAATTCTTTCTTGTGTTTGGATAAAATCCTTATCCGCATCAAAAACAATCAAGACTTGCTCATCTCTGTCTTTATGGGATTTTATTTTATTTAGGAGATTCTCTTGAATCACATTAGAGTTTGCATTGATATTAACTTCAAAAGATTCCAATTTGCCCCAATGCTTCAAACAACAATCCACAAACTCTTTATCGCTCTTGCCCTCAACATAAATATAAATTTTATTCATTAATCTTAGTCTCTTGGGTCAAGTTGTTCAATATCAAAATAGGGAGACTGCTCAAATGAATACCGATAAGCTTTAATACCTTTTTTGGTTTCCTTGATTTGAAAGATTGCTTGTTCTTTAAACTCTATCTTTTCTGAAACCTTCCTCAAAATCTCCAAAAATTCTAAACTATGTGTGCTAAAGAAATATTGGATATTCATTTCTTTTCCTAATTTAATGAGGCTCTCCAAAAGTTTTGCGCAGTTTTTAAAATACAATCCATTTTCTATCTCATCTACACAGACATAAAAACAATCCGATTCCCCCTTTCTAGTGAAAGCTTCAAAAATAGAGGCGAGAATAATGACATACTTTTTAAATCCTGTACCCATTAGATGAATATCAAGCAATTTTGGTTTGTCGTTTAAATTAACATAAACGCTTGTTCCATTGGCTTCAATATCTACAATATGAGGATTAAAAATTTGGAGGTATTGGATAAATCTTTGTGTCGCTTTATTTTTGCGGATATTATTGATATTGATTGCCAAACTATCATTTAATAAAAGATTTTCAATCGGGATAAATGTGCCTAATTTATAAGGATAATTTTGCGGTATAGACATTTGATTTGCATTTCTTATAAAATCACTCTTTACTATGGCTCGTTGATGATTAATGTTGCTTATGAAAGTTAATTCGCTAATGATTTGATTAGAAGAAAAATCCATTTCCATTTTTTGTTGTAAATCCATTGGCTTATTTTGCGAAGAAGTATCACTTATTTGGAGTTCAAATGGGATATTTTGACTATCTTGCATTGTTATTTGGATAGGATTCTTGTGGTTGAAATTATGAAAAATTGAATCAATATTGCTCGCATTTGTGGGAAAATTTCTAAAAAACAATGTCCTAAACAACAAATCTGGATTGCTAGGGGCTAAAGACAAAAAAATCGCCTCAAGTAAAGAAGTTTTGCCACTATCGTTTGCGCCCACAAAGACATTAATTTGCGAAAAACCCTCAATTTCTATAAAATCAAAAACTTTAAAATTTTCTATTGTTATTTTTTGTATCATTATTTCGCTTTACCTTAAGTTTCCCAAATTTTTATATTATATCAAATGATACTTAAAACTAAATTCCGCCTGCTTTTTCCGCTACTATCTTAAATCCATCTATGCCCGATAATACAAATTCACCCCCTCTATCTTCTAGCACATTTCTCCCGATAAACTCTCCGCTTAAAATACTCCGCGAAATCCTTGCCCTATTAATTGTAGGCAACTGATATTCTTTGAATATAAATGCGCGCAGTTGGTTATGAATCTCAAAGCTTGTTTTTTTGAAATTTATCACGATATTTTTTATATTAATTTCATCACGCGAAAAATAGCACGATTGCCTAAAATCTTGCTTAGTATATTGAAAATTCCCGCTAAGTAAAGAATCTAGGTTTTCTTGCAAAAGCATAAAACCTTGCTTTAAATACTTAAAATATAAATCCCGCGCACATTCTTGCAAACCTATCTCAAAAATCCTTTGCGCTATAATATCACCTGTATCAATGCCATTATCAATGCAATGCAAAGTAACACCACTGCTAGATTCACCATTCAAAATCGGCACAATGGAAGTGAAAACGCCTTTGTATTTTGGCAAGGCAGAAAAATGAATATTATAAAGCCTCTTACTTGCAAATTGCTCTGTCTTAAGCAATCTATCAAATTCTAAAGAGAGGAAAAGCACATTTGGGATTTGTTGCACTTGCTCTAGCGTGCAAACAAGGATACTTGCTTGTAAAGCATATTTTAAAAGCGATGGTTGCCAAGTGTCTATGCCTGTATCATTGCGATTTGGAATCACGCAAATTTCATCATTTCGGAATTTTGTTTGTAAAAGTTTGAGTGCATTAAGTGCAATTTCATTTTTACCTGCGATGCACGCTTTTATCTTTTGTGTAGGTTTTTTGGATTCTATGAATCTTACAGAATCCGAGCTTGCCTGCGCAGAGAATCTTAAGCACATAGCCTAAACTCCTCACAAGCAATTTGAAGTTGAGCAAACTCAAAGCAAACTAATGCTCTATAATGCCC
>NZ_JAIEFA010000013.1 GCF_029067145.1 Helicobacter sp.
TCATCAATGCCTATAAGTTTTGGTGGTGTGGAGGATTCCTCTATTTTGTCTTAAGGATTCCAAGTATTAGAGCGGAGGCGCGAGTATATAAGCAATCCATAGAGGCTAATTACGAATCTTTGCTTCAAGAAAGCCTTAAAAGAATCAAAAAAATTGAGGCAATCGCAGATATTTTTTGGGTTTCTAAGCTGCAAGATGTCTCTTTCTGTGGGCAATTAGGGCAAGACGCAATCGCCTATGTTGCGAATGCTTGTAAAAAGCAAGGGTTTTTTGTGGATATTGGGGCGCACGATGGCAAGAGTATTTCTAATACTTATCTTTTTGAGCAATTGGGTTGGAATGGGATTTGTGTAGAAGCCAACCCCGCGACTTTTGAGAAGCTAAAGCAGAATCGCAAATGCGATACATATAATGTGGCACTTCATTCTAAAAATATTGGAATCGTGCAAATGGCGACTTCAAAAAGCAGCGTATTGGATACTTTGGAGCTAAATCTTACGCCCGCACACAAGACAAGAGTAGAGAGAGGCGGCGAGATTACTTATATCCAAGTGCCTACGGCAACTCTTGATGAGATTTTAGCAAACTATCCTACGATTTCTCATATTGACTTTATGTCTTTAGATGTGGAGGGCGGAGAATTGGAAGTTTTGAAAGGAATCAATTTTAGCAAATACACCTTTGGCTTCATCGCGATTGAACATAATTACTTCAAAGATGCACAAAAGAAAGTGTCCGAACTGCTTAATTCTAAAGGTTATAGGATTTTAATGTGGAATGGTTGGGATTATCTTTTTGTGCGCAAAGAGAATATTCGTTGGAATTGGTAGTTGCGAGGTCGTGGAATCTCGCCTTTGATTTTTGAGATTCCATTGAATATTATTTTTAACTAGCATTATAGATTGCCACGCATTTTTGCAAAATGCTCACAATGACACACGCCATCTCGTCCTTGCGAGGAGTAAAACGACGAAGCAACCCATAATCTTGCAAACATAGAATTTTAAAATCCTAGGATTCTAAACTTTTCTTTCTCACAAGGGGGGGGAAGGGGTTCTACTTGCGAAGCGTCCCCCCTTAAACCCCCAACCCATAGCACGCTTCTTATTGTCATTACGAGCGTAGCGAAGCAATCCATTCTTGCATACAGAAATCTTTACAATGGAATCTCGCAGGCTTATCCGCCCGTTTGATAAAATGCCCTTTGAGAAATCGCATTGGTATTCCAATCATTTTTTTCTGGCTTGTTTTCTATGCAGAGTTTGAGGCGAGAGAGAATCTCCTCTGTATCGCCCTTTAACATTGCTTCTTTAATGTCTATTGCGTTGTTGTGGTAAAGACAAGGAATCAGCTTGCCCTCACTGCTTAGGCGGATTCTGTTGCAAGTCTTGCAAAAATCATCGTTGTGAGGAGCAATAACGCCAAAAACATAATCTCGCTCTAATTCCACACCAAGTCTTTCTCGCACATTTTCTTTTGGAATCCTAAAGAGTGTCGCAGGTCCGATAATTTCCTTTTCAAATTTGTGTGTGTAGTATTTTCCTTGCACTTTTGCCAAGATTTCAGCAAGCCTCAATCCCGCGATTCCTCCTTTAGCGTGGGAATTTTCCATATATTCGATGAATCGCACCATTATGCCGCGTTGCATACCATATTCCAAGATAGAGAGAATCTCATCTGCATTGATTCCTTTGAGTGGAACCATATTGAGCTTGATTTTAAGCCCAACTTGATGTGCTACTTCAATGCCGTTGAGGATTTTTTCCAATCCGTCGCGTTTGGAGATACAAAGGATTCTATCCTTTTGCAAGGAATCTAGGGAAATGTTAATACGCTTCAACCCCGCGTCTTTAAGCGGTTTGGCAAGTGGAGCAAGCAAAAAGGCATTGGTAGTTAGTGCAATATCAATTTGTGGCGCAAAGGCGTAGATTTGTGCGATAAATGGGACGATTTTAGAGCGCAAAAGTGGCTCTCCGCCTGTGATTCGGATTTTTTTAACTCCTTGTGCAATGGCTACCTTGATGAAGTTTAATACAGATTCTAGCGGCACATCTTCATTTTCACTGCCCAAATTCATCGGCGTATTTGGCATACAATAAGCGCAACGAAAATTACACCGCTCCGTTACGCTGATTCGCATATAATCAATGGTTCTTCCAAAACCATCTACTAGCACATTCACTCCTTACGCATTTAAAGTTTAGAATCCTACCAAAAGTGCAGGAAAAAAGCTATAATTTTGCCAAAACTTCAATAGGATTTTTGGGTTTTGTATCTTTTGGGGATTGCTAAATGAGATTTTCAATACCTTGCGTCCTTTTGTGTGGTGGCAAAAGCACAAGAATGGGGCGACTGAAGCAAGATTTGCTAATAAACAATGCGAATGCTCCAAAAAAGCAGGAGACTTTGGCAAATTTTCAAGCAAGACATTTGCAGCAATGGTTTTTGAGTTTGTATTTTTCTGCCAAATTTAAGATTCCAAATGCCTTTGGAATCGCTACAATTTTGGATTCCAATCAGAAAACCCATTTAGCAGATGCAAAAGATTGGCGCAAGATTCCCAAAAGCCAGTTTGCACCTATCTTTGGCTTGCAAAGTATTTTGGAGTTTTTGCAATGTGATGTGTTTGTGGTAAGCATTGATGCGCCCTTTTTGGATTACGATTCTATCGCATTGCTTTGGCAAGCTTACACAAAGAATCCCAAACCGACTTTTGCTAAAAATACAAAAACGCACCCTTTGCTTGGCATTTATACATTAGAATCTCTTGCAAAGATTAAGGCACAAATTGCAAAAGGAGATTACAAGCTTATGCGACTTTTGGAGTGCATTGACGCGCAATTTGTGGAAATAGATGAGGATAAGACACAGAATCTTAACACGCCAGAGGATTATCAAAAGGCGTGCAAACAAATGGAATCTTAAAAGGAAGCTAAATGGCAGATGAACAAGAAAAGACCGAAGCCCCCTCCGCACGCAAGATTGAAAAAGCACGCGAAGAGGGAAATGTCCTAAAAAGCCCTGATGTCAATGCTTTTTTGGGATTAACTATGGGATTGGTGTTAATCTTTTTGTGCTTTAGCTTTTGGGTGCAGGGTGTGAGCAATATATTTGAGCAAATCTATCAGCAATTTTCCCAAGATTTGACGCGAAAGAATGCAATATCTATCGCCATTTCTTTGATTTTTCAGATTCTCCTTCTTGTTGCACCAATTTTTGGGGCATTAATGCTCATTGGAGTGATTGCTAATGTCGCACAAAGTGGATTTTTGCTAACGGCAAAGGCAATTCAGCCAAAATTGCAAAAGCTAAACTTTATTAGCGGAATGAAGAATCTTGTCTCGCTTAAAAAACTTCTTGATGGATTCTTGATTACTTTTAAGGTAATGACCGCTTTTATTATTGCATTTTTTGTGTTTATTGGCTTTATGCACGAGCTAACCACCGTTGCGCTGTTTCCTATCGGCGACCAAATGCTGTGGTTTCGTGATAAGGCAATCATTCTGATTGGAATCCTGCTTGCGTTTTTTATGGTAATGGCGAGCGTGGATTATCTCATCAAGCGGTATCAATATTTCAAATCCTTGCGTATGAGCAAGCAAGAAGTGAAAGATGAGTTTAAGAATATGGAGGGAGACCAACAGATTAAGGGCAAGATTCGCTCCCTTATGTTTCAAGCAGCGCGCAAGCGAATGATGCAGAATCTCCCAGGTGCCGATGTCGTAGTAACAAACCCTACGCATTATGCAGTTGCGTTGCGCTACGATAGCAAAAAAGACCGCGCACCGCGTGTACTAGCCAAAGGCGCAGATTTCTTAGCTCAGCGCATTAAGGAAGTTGCAAAGGAATATGAAATCCCAATCATAGAAAATCCCCCTTTAGCGCGCGCTTTGTATAAAGATGTAGATTTGGATATGGAGATTCCAGAGACATTGTATCAAGCAATGGTAGAAGTGCTAATCAAAGTCCAAAAAATCAACGATGAGCGCAGAAAAAAGGCGGGTTAGAATCTCGTCATTGAGTATTCAATAGGAAAGAATCTCACCTTTTAAGATTCCATTGCAAAGTTTAAAATACGAGATTCTGCCTTTGCGCGTTTGGGGCTATCCCTTACGATACGCAGGATTATATTTTGCGGAAGCTTAGAGATTCTAACAAATGTTCTTTTTGAATCCTTGCAGAGGAGTCCAAATCCGCAATCGTGCGCGCTACACGCAAGATTTTGTCGTGTCCGCGTTTGGAGATTCCAAATTTTTCGCAAGCGATTTCTAAGGTGTCTTTTGTTGTAGAATCTAGCACGCAATGCTTTTCTAATTCTGCGCCTTGTAAGCGGGAGTTAAAGCAAGTTTGTCCGCGCCGTTTTTGGAATAAAAAGGCTTGCAACACAGAATCTTGCAGGGTAAGAGAATCTACTCTATGTGTGCTTTGTTTGCCCTCTTGCATTTGCACAAACAAATCTAATCTATCCCAAAATGGCTCGGAAATTTTGGCTTTGTAGGCGTTAATTTCTTTTTGGTTGCAACGACATTCCTTGCTAAGGCTCAAAAGATTGCCACAAGGGCAAGGATTCATCGCACCAACAAACATAAAATCCGTAGGATAAGTGATTTTTGTTTGTAGGCGTGAAATAGTGAAATGATGGTTTTGCAGAGGCTCACGCAGGGATTCTAAAACACTTTTAGGAAAGTGGGGTAACTCGTCTAAAAATAAAATCCCAAGATGTGCCATACCAATTTCACCGGGCTTGATGTTTTGTCCTACCGCACTTCCTAAAATAGCAGCTTTGGTCGCACTATTGTGCGGATTGCGGAAAGGTCTGTGGGGTGTGATTTCTAGTGTGCTAGCCGCCATTTGCAAGATTTCATAGAGTGTTAGGGGTGGCAAAATATAGGGAATCCTCGTAGCAATCATACTTTTACCGCTCCCAGCACTGCCCTCAAGCAAGAGATTATGGAATCCACAAGCTGCGATGAGTGTGGCGCGTTTGGCGCGTTCTTGTCCGATAATATCACAAAAATCAAGTGGAAATTCTTGCGCGTAATAATATTTCTCTCCCGCAATTTCTTGATACAAAAAGGGCAAGTCGCAAGGACGCGATTCCAAAGGCGGCAAATTTTGTAAAGTTGTAATGGCGTCTTGAAGACAATCCACATAATAGGCTTTGAGATTGGGGAGTTTAGAATAAAATTCTTGTGCGACTTTGGGCAACAAAAAGAGGGAATCGGATTGTTTGCTTAATAGAGAAAAAAGCAGCGGATAGATAGAGGGGCTATCCTTGATGCGTCCATCTAGCCCAAGTTCTCCAAAGGCAAAGATTCTGTGGGGTTTAGAATCTGTATTTTGTTGCGTGATTTCGTTGAGATTGCAAGTGCCATTGAGTGCGATAAGTAAGGCGATAGGTAAGTCATAAAAACTGCCTTGTTTGGGAATGTCGGAGGGGGAGAGATTGACATTGATTTTAAGCGGTGGAAATTTGAAGTTGTTTGCAAGCAAAGAGGATTGCACGCGTTGTTTGGATTCTTGAATCGCATTGCCTGCAAGCCCTGTAATGCTAAAAGATGGCAAAGCACGTGTAAAGCTTACTTCTACTTCCACGATTCTTGCCTCAATCCCCACTTGTGCCGCACAATATAGCAGACTTAGCCCCATTGTTTTTCCTTAAGTTTTAGGTTGCAGTGTATCGGAAGTTTATAAGAATTGCAAACAAAAGAAGCAGATTTTGTAAAATTATTGCTTGATTGAATCAAATAGTAACATAGTTGTTATGGAATCTAGCTTTTTAGTTGTCGCAATTGTATTGTAAGATTTTTTGTAGGATTGTGGATTGGATTCTACAAATGGAATCTCGCAAAGACACCACCGCGTCATTGCGAGGAGTGAAACGACGAAGCAATCTATAAACTTACAAAGCTTACTCTCTATTTTTGCAATAGAATCCTTAAAGCGATTCAAGAGTATGGATTGCCACCACCTCTAACGAGGCTTCGCAAGGACGCAGTGGAATATTTTCTATTGCCACGCGCTATAAATCGCGCTCATAAGGATAGGATAGAGATTCACAAGGAAGCACAAGATACAAGAAGAATCTTAACCCTTAATTCCTTGCAAAATCTCGCTTAAAATATCCACAGCTTTACTTTTCTCCGCTTCAAAAATGTGTTGTGGTGTTGGGTTCAGATTCCCAAATTCATCAAGCCTACTTTCATTGTTTTGTTTAATTTCTAGTTGAGAGATATTCTTGCTCACAAGACTTTCAATTTTGCTAGGATTAGTTTCTGCTCTCCACATATTAAGAACTTTCATCGCATCATAAAAATTAACTTCGCCAAAGAGTTGTGTTGCTTCTGATACAGCGGCATTGAAGTTTTGTTGCCATATTTTTGAATGTCTATGTCCATTTTCTTGATTTTCTTTTTGTATTGCCTCATCTAAAATTTCTCCATAAGTTTTTGACGATTCCTGCTCCTTTGGATTCTCTGCGCGGAAGGAGTTTCCGCGCGGATAATAAATATTGCAGGAATGATTGTTGCTAATTTGCATAGGAATCCTTATTTAATATAGATGCTTGTGCTCATTGTGGGACCAACATTAATGGAGCGTGCGGTGTAAGTAAATGTGCCATTGGTATTGTTAGGTTTGGAAATATCCCAAGTTTCTAGCCAACCAATCACAACATTATTGTTGTCTGCCACATCAGTTATATATGACATTGTCGCTTGATTCCCTGCAAAAGTTGCGCTATCAGTATTCCTTCCACCATACCCCTCAACAGCTGAATCAACCTCAAAAGGATTGCCTCCGTGATTAAAGCCCGTGCTTGTTTGATTATCCTGAATCTCCTCGCAGTCATAGCCTGTATCCTGTTTCATTTGCTGAGAGCATACAAATAATATATACACAGCACTTACAGGTGGGGCTGCTGCCTTTGTGGCTTCATTGTTTTTATTTTCCTTATACGCCTTTTTCATTCTGTCTAAGGATTTATCAAATTCCCCACTTAGAATTTTTTGTTTGTGTGGTGAGTTTGCCTCTACATAAAGCATTAGTCCATTGCGCGTAATTTTCTCTTTACCCTCTGTTGTGTAATTATCTGCACCAAATGCGATTCCACAGCTTAAAACACTTGCTAACGCAAGACTTAAAACTTTTCTTGCCATTTTGACTTCTTAAAATAAAATATGTAGAATCTTAAGCAAAAAGTGTTCCGATATTAGATAGATTGTTGTAGCTTAATGAGGCTTCGCAAGGATGAAGCAATAGACGCATTGACTTTTCGTCCTTGCGGGGGTTTGTTTGTGTGGGGTGTAGATTAGATTTTAAAAGGGTTTTCCACTACTCTTTTTCTATCCACGATATATGGAATCAAAGCCATATGTCTTGCGCGTTTGATTGCGACTTCTACGCGCTCTTGCCATTTTTTAGAGTTGCCTGTAAGGCGACGAGGCATAATTTTGTAACGTTCAGAAAGTGAATGCTTAAGCATTTCTACATCTTTGTAGTCAATAAAATCAATTTTTGCCTCTGTGTATCTGCAATATCGTTTGGAGTATCTTTTTTTCTCTGCCATAATTTATCCTTTAAAATGGTATTTCTTCATCGTCAATATCAATCACGGGAATTTCATTTTCTTTGGCTTTCTGTGGTTTTGGTGCGCTAGGCTGCTGTGTATTTTGAGGATTCCCATAGTTGTTGTAATGAGTGCTTTCGCCATAATTGTCATTTTGGTAGCCCCCATAGCTTCCATTCCCACCGCCATTTCCATAATTCCCACCTTCATTTCTTGAGCCAAGCATTTGCATATTTTCAGCTGTAATGCTGTGTTTGCTTCGCTTTTGTCCGGTATTATCTGTCCAGCTTTCCAATACTAAACGCCCTTCAATAAGCACCGAAGAGCCTTTTTTGAGGTATTGATTTGCCACTTCAGCAGTTCGCCCAAACAGATTTACATCAATATAGCAAACTTCATCTCCTTGCGAACCATCTTGCTTTTTGAAGCGACGATTCACTGCAAGTCCAAGCTTTGCTAACGCAGCACCACTAGGCAAATAGCGCAATTCTACATCTCGCGTTAAATTTCCTGCTAAAATGACTTTGTTAAACATTGAATATCCTTAGTTGCCCTTATTCTTGAGCAACTTTTTCTTCCGCCTCTTTTTCTTTTAAAGGAGCAGATTTTTTATTGTTGATTGCTCTATCTACTAAGGTTTCCCAAGCTTTTTGCTCTTTTTTGCTATCGTATTTGATGACGATAAAGCGTAAAATATCTTCATTAATGCGGTAGAGACGCTCTAATTCTAAAACAAGCTTAGGTTCTGCTTTGAAGTAAATAACAAAATAGTAGCCGCGTTTGTTTTTTTTGATTTCATAAGCAAGGTTGCGCATACCCATATCCAAAGTTGCGCTGATTTCTCCGCCATTGTTGATAATCGCAGTTTTGTAAAAATCAATCTTTTGAGTGATTTCTTCTTGTGTCAAAGTGGGTTTAACCACAAACATAGTTTCATAAAAACGCATAAAGTCTCCTTGTGGATTTTGCCCTTTTGCAATTCAAAAGAGCAAGGATTCATCTTCTTTTACAATTCAATGTAAAATCGCGGATTTTATCTCAAAATTGCTTGAATTTTCATTAAAGCACTCAAAAATCCATTGCCTTTGTTCGCGCCTTTTAAAGAATCCTCTCTCCAAGCATTAAGAATAGAGAAAATGGATTCATATTGAGATTCTTTAAGCAGAATCGCAAATCTCTTTTTCTGCTCTAGCAACATAGGAGGCAATTTGTAGCCCAAAACATCTTGCGATGAGGCTTCGCCATAAATCCTAATATGGCTTGAAAACAAAAACAATACAAAAAAGTATTTTTGTATTTCATTAATCAAAGGCACTTCCTCAAAGCCTTGTTCTAAAAATTGCGATAATTTATCAAAATAAGGTTTTTTAAGCAGTAGGGATTCCAAAATCTCCTCTAGCTTCACGCTGCCCAAGCCATAGCCCAAGCCCTCTACCATTTCCGCGCTGATTTCTTGGTCAAAAATCGTATATTTGCGAAGTTCTGCGACGCTTAATCCTAAGTCAAAGTTTTGTTGTTCTAGGATTTTGTGTAAATTGAAGTCTGAAATTTGGATTCTTAGATTTTGGGCGTATTCTTTTAAGATTGCCATTGCTTCGTTGAGGTTTGGAGCAAAGAATCGCGCTTCAAAAACCCCTTCTTTTGCGTTTTTTGCAGGAAAACTTGCAGACATTGCGCGCGCGTCTGCCATATATTCGCTCGCGCTTTTATTTTCTGCGGGATAAAATTCAACCACCAAATAACCCGCACCATTTTGTAATAAGGATTGGATTAAAGTATCTAGCTGTTTTTTGGGAATTTTTTTATCCATTTTAATCCACACTAATGCTTCATCTCCAAAGAGTGAGCCTTGCGAAAAGCAGCTTAATGCGCTTTGGAAATCAAAGGCATTAAAATAAAAACTATTTTTTTCACAGCCCTTTGCAAGAATTCTTTGTGCGATTTTTTCACCATAATAGCCTATCAAAAAGGAGCTTTCACCATACAGCAAAATAGCGCGGATTTCCTCTTGTTTAGCAAGTTTGGCGTCTAATTCTTTTTTATACATTATCTACCTTTATGTTTAGGACGCACAAAAGATTGCGAGCTGGCATAGCGATTCCTTTTGTTTCGCTTTGTTTGTTGCATTATTTTTCGTGCTTTTTCTTTAGCTTTTTGTTGCTTTTGACGCTCTTTTTGAGAGGATTTCACAAAGAGATATTTGGAGATTTGTTCGTTTGTCATTCCAAAACTTTCATTATAGCTTTCCACGATTCTACCATAAATCTTTGCGGTTGCGATATTAACTTCTATGATTTGAATGCGCACTTTTTGGTATTTTACCCCTTTGCCTTTAAGGCAGAGGACGCGCGCACCTTGCAAAGGAGGGGTTACAAGAGAAACAATCTCTGGGGTAGAATCATTGGATACAAATCCGATAAAAGCTTGTCCGATTCTTTGTGATAAGAATCGCGCAAATTTGCGGTCTTTAAATTCCATTTCTATCTTGGCGGCTTCGCGTTCTTTTTGGCTCAAATCCTCACAAAGTGCGGGGAGGGATTCCTTGTGTGTGGAATCCTCATTAAGCCGAATCTTTGCCTTTAGGATTCTGTGGAGCAACAAATCACTATAGCGACGAATCGGTGAAGTAAAATGACTATAAACTTCAAATCCTAATCCAAAATGCCCGATATTGTGGCTTGCATAGCTTGCTTGTGGCATAGACTTGATGATGAGTTTATCCACTTCGCTTTCCATATTGGCGCGTTTTGCGGCTTTTTGCACGCTTAAAATGGCTTGATGAAAATCCTTAAATGGAATCGCTTTTTCCCAAATTCCAAGCAGTTTAAGCTCCGTGAATAATTCCGTGATTCCATCGGGTTTTGGTCGTGAATGGACGCGATAAATGCCTAGTTTTAGGTTTTCATCATTTGCTGTTATTTTTTGAGTTTGGAGCTTTGCACTTTCAATGTTCGCTAGCAGCATACATTCTTCTACGAGTTGATGACTAGGAGTTTGCGATTCTATTTTTATATTTTTTAATTCTAAATTTTTGTCTAGCTCCATTGATTTTTCATCTCCTAGAAAATCAAAGCCTTTTTTCAGTCTTTTAGCTCGGAGTTTTTGGGCAAGTGCGTGGAGAGAGAGGAGTGGTTTTCTAAGTGCAGGGAGAATCTGCTTGCTCTTGCTGCTTTTTAGTAGCTCATCTACTTCCTCGTAAGTGAGTTTTTGTCGCACTTTAATCACTGCTTCAAACAATTCGCTATTTAAAACCGCTTTGGTGCGTTTGTGTAGGCGCATTTTCCAAACCATTGCAAGACGCAATTTACCCGCATTTAAAGAACAAAGATTCTCACTTAAAGCGCGGGGTAACATAGGAATGGATTTGTGCGGAAAATAAATGCTAAAGCCGCGATTCCTTGCTTCTAAGTCTAGCGGAGAATCTTGCGGCACATAATAGCTGACATCGGCAATCGCAACATAAAGCGTAGAGGATTCTGCGTCAAAATAAACCGCGTCATCGTGGTCCTTTGCGCCAAGCGGGTCAATTGCACAAAAAGGCAAATGCGTGCAATCCATTCGTTCTTTGAAGTCTTTTATACGCACTTCTTGGAAGCTTTGCGCTTGTAATTGCGCATTAAGGCAAAAGGATTCTTGTTTTTCATAAAGTCCAAGCGCGATGATTTCGTCTATTTTAGGGTCTTCTAGTGTGCCTAAAATCTCTAAAATTTCTCCATTTTTTGGATTGAGTTTTAGAATCGTATTGGAGGGCAAAGTTTTGAGGGATTTTTGGCTTGCTTTGATTTTGTAGGGAATCTCATTGGGAATAGAAACTGCAATGCAGTCTAGTTTAAACTTTTCAAGGTAGCAAAGCACGAATTTATCTTTGGATTCTAAAATCATCAAAACTTTTGCGCGCAAACGATTGGAGTTGCCTTTGGTAAGCAGTTTGGCTAACACAATATCGCCCTTTTGCGCACCTTTTAAAAGATTTTTTTCTACGAGCCAATCTTGTTTGTTGGATTTTGGTAGAGGAAGGACAAATCCATAACCCTCGCGCGCTAGCTCTACTCTGCCAATACAGAATTGTTTGCGTAAAAAATAGCGATTTTTGTGCAAGATAAGCACATTAAGCTTTAAGAGGGATTCCAAAATTTGTGTAAAGGATTCTGCAAGCTTGAAATCAAGCGGAATCCCATTTTGCAAGAGGTTTAAAAACTCATTCATCAACTAAAGGATAATCCTCATCGGGCAAAGTAGGTGCGGGATTTAGTCGCATATCCTCTAAGGTTGTGTCAAAACTCGCTAAATCTAACTGATATTGTTGCACAAGATTCCTTGCTTCCAAAATTTGCGCTTCACTTGCAATTTCATAGGGATTCATCAAAGCATTTAACACTCTTAAGGGATAAATATAAATTTGTAGTTCTTCGGGCAAAGTAGGGCTATTTAAATAATGCACCACTTGCACCATTGTTTCTTCAAAGTCCCAATGTTCAAATAAATGCTCCAACACTTCAAACTGATTGCAACCGAGCAGATTTTGTTCAATTTCTAAAAATTGATGGGGATTGATGTTTTGCATAAATTCCTCTTGTTTGCCAGATTGCTTTAAGCAATTTGAAATAATCACCATACCAATGTGCATTACAAGCGCGCAGGGAACTAGAATCTCAAGCAAATGGATATTTTTTTGTTGCCACCTACACAAAAAAGCGTTTTTAATATTGGAAGTATCTACAAATTGGCTGACTTCTATATTGTAAGGTGTTAAATCTATCACAAATTTTGCTTTGATTGCGCTTGCAATCGCCAAGCCTTTGGCAGTAGAGATTCCAAAGAGGGAAACGGCTTGCAAAATGGAGTTGATTTCACGATGATAACCATAAAGAGGAGAATTTGCGCTTTTGATTAAATCCATTGTCAAAAAGGGGTCTTGTTCAATCGCATCGGCAACTTGCTTGATACTTGAATTTTCTTGAGCGCAAATCCTTTGCAATTCAAGAATTGTTTGAGGCAAGGGCGGCAAGGCTTCAATTTCGTTTATTACAAAATCTTTCATCGTTTGAATATTTTTTAACATAATACAATAATTCCAATTTATGAGAATCAAAGAATCAAAATAAAATCATAGCATAAACTCTCTAAAATGCAGAGAATTTTGCTACAATAAAGCCAAATCTTTAAAGGGAGAAAATATGCAATACATTGACGATTCTTTGAAAGGCAAACGCATTTTGATTACAGGGGGCGCAGGATTTATTGGCTCTAATCTCGCACTCTATTTTCAAAAGCACCATAAAGACGCGGAAGTGGTGGTGTTGGATAGCTTTAGAAACGAAACGAAATTTAGCAATGGAAATTTGAAATCTTTAGGGCATTTTAAGAATCTGCTTGATTTTAAGGGCGAGGTGATTGTAGGAGATATTACCGATAAAGAGGATTTGGCAAGATTAGAGAAGCGCAAATTTGATTATATCTTTCATCAAGCGGCTATTTCGGATACCACGGTGATGAATCAAGAGGCGATTTTACGCGCAAATGTAAATGCGTTTAAGGATTTGTTGGACTTGTGCGCACGCAGCAATGCGAGTATGATTTATGCTTCAAGTGCGGGTGTTTATGGCAATAGCCCAGCACCCAATAGTATCGGTAGCGGAGAGATTCCAGAAAATGTTTATGGATTTTCTAAATTGATGATGGACAATCTTACAATGAAATACTTAAAGAATTTTCCGCTTTTAAATATTGTGGGCTTGAGGTATTTTAATGTTTATGGTGAAAATGAAGTTTATAAAGGCAAAACGGCTTCAATGATTTTACAATTAGGCTTGCAGGCGTTGAAATCCAAAAAAGTGCGCTTGTTTAAAATGGGCGAACAAAAGCGTGATTTTGTGTATATTCAAGATGTGATTGCGGCGAATGTCAAGGCAATCCACGCAAAAAAAAGTGGAATCTATAATGTCGGTAGCGGCAAGGCAAGAAGCTATAATGACATTATTCAATGCCTCAAAACGAATTTGGGTGCATTTGAAGTGGAGTATATCGAGAATCCCTATAAATTTTTTCAAACACACACCGAAGCGAATATCGTCTTAACCAAAAAGTTTTTAGATTATGAGCCAAGATTCTCGCTAGAAGTGGGAATCAAAAACTATTTAAGCCAAATCAAAGCGATTCATAATGCAAATCTGTGGGAAGAAGTTTTGGGAAATAATGTATGAAGCCAAATATTTTAGTCGTGGGGGATTTGATTTTAGACCATTATATTTGGGGGAATTGTGAGCGTATTTCTCCTGAAGCACCGGTGCAAGTGATTGATGTAAAAAAGGAATCTTTAAGCTTGGGTGGTGCGTGTAATGTCGCAAACAATCTCATAAGCTTGGAATCCAATGTGTGGATTTGCGGAATCGTAGGTTGCGATGAAGCAGGCAAAACTTTAAAACAAGAATTAGAAAATAGGGGCATTCAAACAGAGGGGATTTTCTCCAACCCGTTGCGCCCAACAACGCAAAAATCCCGCCTCATTGCGGCTCATCAGCAAGTTGTGCGGATTGATAGGGAGGATAAAAGCCCCATTTGCCAAGAGGGCGAGAAGTTTATTTTGGACTTTGTAGAGCACACGATTGTGGAATCCAATCTTCAATGTCTCGTGCTAAGTGATTATCAAAAGGGCGTATTGAATGATAATTTGACGCAAAGTTTGATTGCCTTAGCCAAAGCACACAATCTAAAAATTTTGATAGACCCAAAGGGCAAGGATTATACCAAATACAAGGGCGCAACCTTGCTTACTCCTAACAAAAAAGAGGCAATGCAAGCCACAGGAATTAATATTTGTGATGAGGATTCGTTGCAAGATTGTATCGTGGCTTTACAAAAAATGTGTGCGTTAGAGGTTTCATTAATCACTCTAAGTGAAGATGGAATCGCATTCGCGGATTCTATCCAAGAGGGAAGTGTCAAAGTGGAGAGAATGCCGACGATTGCGCGGGAAGTCTTTGATGTAACAGGAGCAGGAGACACGGTGATTGCGTCTTTGGCTTATATGTTGGCATTGGGCAAGCCCATCTCACAAAGCGTGTATTTTGCCAATGCTGCCGCTGCGGTGGTGGTAAGCAAAGTGGGTTCTGCAACCGCTAGCAAACAAGAAATTCTTGCTTATCTTAGGCGCAACAATCTTTTGGATTCTGCTTTGGCAAACACAGAATTTTTGCAAATTTTTGGTGAGGAAATATCTCCTTTGAATTCTCTAAGCAGACAAATTACCAAAATTTTTAAGCGGCAAAAACTCACTTCCTATTGGGATAAGTGGGTAAAAGCAGAGGAGTTTAATGGATTTTTGGAATCTCTCCGCCAACTCAAAGAGGAAAACTTCAAAATCGTTTTTACAAATGGCTGCTTTGATATTTTGCATTTAGGGCATATTGATTATTTGCACAAGGCGCGGAATCTAGGAGATTTATTAATTGTTGGCTTGAATAGCGATTCCTCTATTACGCAACTTAAAGGAACTTCGCGCCCTATAAATGAGGAAAAAGATAGAATCGCAATGCTTTGTGCTTTGGAATGCGTGGATTTTGTCGTGGTGTTTAGCGAGGAAACTCCGCGAGAGTTGATTGCAAAAATTCGTCCGCATATATTGGTAAAAGGCGCAGATTATGCAAACAAGGAAGTAGTGGGACGGGAGTTTAGTGAGGAAGTGCGTTTGATAGAATTTATAGAGGGCAAAAGCACAAGCCAATTAATCCAAAAAATAAAGGAATCTTAAATGAAACAAGTGATTTTGGGAGAGATTGCCGCGCATTTGCAAAGTGCGCAAAAAATGGAATCTCTAGCGCAAGATTTAGAAAATGCAGCACAAATGGCGATAGAGGTATTAAAAAGCGGAGGCAAGATTCTACTCTGTGGCAATGGTGGAAGTGCAGCAGATAGCCAACACATTGCGGCGGAACTTACCGGGAGATACAAGCGGGAGCGCAAGGGTTTATGCGCGATTGCTCTCACAACTGATACGAGTGCTTTGAGCGCAATTGGAAATGATTATGGCTATGAGTTTGTGTTTTCTAGGCAAGTGGAGGCGATAGCAAGAAATGGGGATTTGTTGCTTGGAATCTCTACAAGTGGCAATAGTAAAAATGTCCTTAATGCCTTAAAAGTCGCGCGTCAGATAGGTTGTAAAACTCTAGGATTTAGCGGAGGGAGCGGGGGAGAAATGCGGAATCTCTGCGATATTTTGCTCATCTCTCCAAGCAGTGATACGCCGCGCATTCAGGAAATGCACATTTTAATGGGGCATATTCTTTGTGATTTGATTGAAAGAGAGGCAGAATAATTGCAGGAATTTTTTGAAAAAACGATTGCTGCTTGCGGAAGCGGAGAGAATGGCTTGGATTCCGCGCTTTTTAAACAGCTTCAACAGGGTGGGATTATGGCAAATTTTGCGGATTTATCTGCCGATGAGAGGGGCATTTACTTTCGTTTTTCAAGCGATAATATTTGCAAAATTATGCTCTATCAAGCAAGAATTCAAGAAATGACTTTTAGGAGCAAAGGCGACCCTTTTGTGCATTTGTGCGGGTGCGAGGAGGCTTTAGCAAATCTCAAAAATCCTGATTTTATTGCCACGATTTCTCTTAATTTGCACTTTTTTCTTGGGATTTATTCGCATAAGGTGCAGACAAAGTTTTTTAACGACAAACCTTTGAAAATTTGTCCCATTTGTGCCAAAACTCTTGCAGAATCCTTTAATAACGACTTAGGGGAGTTTTTGCGGGGGTAGAGAGTCTAAATTTTCTATCCAAACAATATGCTTGGCAAGTTTTCTTTGTGAGCTTGTTTATGAGAATAATTATTTACCAATAATTCTTTAATACTATGGCGGTTGTTTTCACTTGCGCCCAAATGATAAAAATGTTCAACAATATTGTTGTCAAAATTTCCCCACAAATTATTGATGTATTCATTCTGTCTATATTGATTGCTGTGCCAAGTGGAAAGAATAAACTTTGCTTGCGTATTTTTAAGAATTGTATAAAGTTGTTTTTCTTTTTCTGTATTCCACGCATTGAAATAGTCGCTATGTCTGTCAATATAAGGTGGGTCGCAATAGATAAAGTCTCCTCTTTTTGCTTCCTGCAAACTTAAGGAAAAATCACAAATTCTAAATTCATAATTTTTTTTGCTTATAAGTTTTGCCACCCAATCAATTTGATTGGTAATTTTTGTAATGTAGCTTTGTGAAAATCTTATATCTTTTTTGCAATAAGGAACATTAAAGTTGCCTTTAGAATTAAATCGCATAAGTCCATTGAAGCAACTTCTATTCAAAAATAAAAAATCAAAGGGATTTGGTTCTTTGTTGAATCTTTCGCGTATTTTGAGATAATGTTCTTGCCCATATTTTTGTAAAAGATTACCTTCATATTGTAAATAGGATTTTGCAGAATCCTTTGTAAGAATTCCTTGTTGGATAGTCTGATAAAATGAAATAATATGGGGATTGTTATCGCTAAAAATTGCTTTATCAGGCGCAATATTAAATCCAACAACACCGCTCCCCATAAAGGGCTCAAAATATGTGCCAGTGTTGTTCCATTGCAAAGCTTTTTTAATAGGCGCAACAAGTTTTGTCTTTATGCCTTGAATCTTTAGAGGAGGAACAAAAACTTTGGTTTCCATATTTATTTTCCCCTGTATAGCAAGTATTCTTTGAGTTTAGTAATTTTCTTTATTTTGCCTTGAGAGTCTGTTATATGAATTTGTCCATAATTCCTCCAATAATCATCAAAAATTTCTTCCCCTAATTCTGCAAACACTCCTTTTTCGTTAATGATTTTTTCAATATTTTTAATACTTCCTATGTTTGCGGTATTTCCACTTCCGCTAGAATCACTTGCAATTTTATATTTTTCTACAAAAAATAGAGTAAGATTTTGTATCACAGAGGGAATCCCATTTAAATCTTCAAGTCTATATCGTTTGAGTTCATCTACTAGCATTCTATCATAAATTACCCCCAAACAAAAATGTCCCAAATATTCGTTGTAAGGGAATTGAATATTTTTATTAGATTCTCTATTTTTAAAATATTCTCCGTGAGAGCCGAGCGTGAAACCATTGCAAAGTGCGGGATTCTTTTTGTTGCGATAAGTCGTTTTTAAATCAACAGCAAATTTTACTTTAGAATCTTGTTGTAAAACAAAAGATAAATCTGGATAATAATTTTGATGATTGGGTAAAACAACCTTAAAGTCATTTGCGGCTGCAAATTCCAAAACATAAGGAAAAATATGAATTTCTAAAACTTTGGAAATAATCTTTGTGTCGTTAGAGAGACTAAAAATATTCTTTTCATCATCAATGAATCCCTTGACTTTCCATTGAGAATCTTTGCAAATTTTGTTTTGCAGCCCATTGAGAAAGAATCTGAATTTTTGTATAAACTCTTGTTTAAGCATTCTTGCTCCCTAATTATCCATAGTTTTATCAAATACCAAAATCTGTCTAGGCTTCATTAAATAAAACCAAACATTAAATTCCGATATTCTACCAAAATTTATTCCTTATTCTTTCTATCAATTTTTTCCTCATCAATCAAGCGATAGCCGAGCGATTCTAGGCTTAATACATTGTCTGTAATAATTTTTGGCTCAATGATGAAAATAATTTCCTCCGTATTTTGCACTTCTTGTGAATAAGAAAAAAGTAGCTTTAGCAAAGGTATGTCCCCAAGTAGTGGCACTTTGTTTTGTTGATTCATTGTATTTTGCGAGATTAGCCCGCCTAAAATTATCTTTTGATTATTTTTTACCTTGACAATAGAGCTTAGTTGATTGGTTGTAAGATTGGGCGGAGTGTCAAAGGCATTGCTTGGAATCTCGCTTTTGTTGTCTTTGGTTTTGGTAATAGAGGGATTGATTTTGAGCATAATTTCCTCTCCAAACACCAAAGGCGTTATGTCCAAAAGCACGCCAGCAAAGATGCTTGGATATTCGTTGTCGGTATTTGTGAGCGTGGTTTGCGCATTAGTGTTTTGATAAATATTGCTTTTCTTGTAGCGCAAAATATCGCCTACGCTAATCATTGCGGGTTGATTATTGAGTGTAAGAACTTTGGGATTAGAAATAGATTGCACCTCTCCATAGGTTTTTAGAAACTCTATAATGCGCGTGAGGCTTACGCCTTGCGAGAAAATGTTTAACCCATAATGCAAACTGCGTCCGCTATCGCCGCCGATGAGGTTTAGTCCGCTGACATTGCCCATTTCGCCCTTGCCTCCTAAGCTCGCACTCTCGCTAAAAGGCGGAATCACAAGATTTTGCAAATCATAAAGGCTTTCCCAATTAATCCCCAAAGTTTGCGCGTTTTTGTGCGCAACGCTTAGAATATGCACATCAATCAAAACTTGTTGTTGCAAGCGTTCGTGTAGGTTTTGGATATAGGATTCTACCTTTTGGAGTGATTTTCTATCGCCCTTGACGCTGACTAATCCCGCGCCACGATTGATAATCACACGCCCTTCCTCTGCTTTGGCATTAATCATTGTTAAGATTTCTGTTTCAATCGTTTCCCAAAAATTAAATCCGTCTTCGCTTTTGATATTGATTCCAGACTTGCTTAAATTGTCCTCATCTCTTTGCGTGTTGTAGTTGCTTTGCCGCTCCTCATTATTGATAGAGACAGAAGTATTACTAATGCCTTGCCGATTCGTGCTTAAGTAGTTGATTTTGAAAGTTTTTGTTTCATTAATTTTAAGCCTTAAAATGTCCTTTTCAAAAGAATAATGCAAATTTGCTGCATTAAAAAGCAGTTCAAAGATAAAATTCAAATCCTTGTCTTTAAAGTTAATCATAGAAAGACTTTGATTGAGCCGCGATTCTATTGCGGTTTCGTCCCAAACAACGCTGAAATGGCACTCACTAGAAAATTCGTTTAAAACCTCACCGATTTTTATTGGATAATCTTGCAAAGAGAGATTAAAAAGGCGATTTTGACACGCAAAAAGCGGAGCGAAAAGCAAAAGAAATAGGAGGCTGAATCGGTAAAGAGGCTGCATTTAGTTCCTTAATAGTCTTGATTTTTGTAGGCAAATTGTGCTTAAATCTTGCGTGGAGGATTCCTCCAAAATCACGCAGTTATTTTGGATTTTAAGAATCTTAAAGCGTGTATTTCGTGCGTCAAAAGTCATTTGCGCCTTATACCATTTACCATTGATATTGGCACGTTCTTTCATCAAGCCATAGAGATTTAAGCCCTCATCACTTTGGGAATCTTGTCCATAATAAAAGGGGTCAAATCCTGCACAAGTAATGGTTAAAATGAGCGTTAAGAAAAATAATTTCATTTTAATTCCTGTTGGGCAGAGGATTTTGTTTGTGGAGTAGAATCTCTAAATAAAATTCTAAATGTTGCTTTGGAGCATTAGGATAAAGAGAAAGAGATGAGATTTCCGAATAAGATTGCGCTTCTAGGCTTTCTAAAAAACTAAAAAAATCTGCATATTTTCCCTTTGCGCTAAGCAAGATTTTTTGGTTTTCTTGTGTGAGCGTGAAGTCTTGTAGGTTTTTAGAATCCGCAATTTGCGTTAGCGCATAGATGCTTGATTGATTTTGCAAGAGATTCTTTTGTTTGTCTTGTTGCGCAATTCTTTGTTCTAAGGCTTGGATAGAATCTTGCAAGGATTTTGTATCCTCAAAGTCTTGGGTAACGTTAAAGGATTCTTGCAAGTCCAAAAGTTCTTTTTGCAGATGTAGCTTTTTTTGGCTTTTTGCCTCCAAAGATTGTTTTGTGTGCTCAAAGCTTAGGCTAAAAATCCCGATAAAACCTAGCAAAAAACAAAGAATAAAGATTAAAATCACTTCTTTTTTGGAACGCAATTCTAAATAAGATTCTATTGTTTTGCAAATTTGTTCCAAAGTTCTTTTAGCCTCGTTCATTGTGGAATCCTAAAGGCAATTTGTATCCAATAAAATTCTTGGTATTTTTCTAATCTCTGCACATTTCCCCAAGGAGATTTTTCTAGCCTTTCTAAGGCTTGCAAAGTATTTTTGCCTCTAAAAAGCAAATAAAGCGAATCTTTTTCTAACCCAAAATAAGCAATTTTGACATTGTATTGCTGCAAAATTGGGTTAAGAGTATGAAAAAAGGGCACAAGATGTGCA
Organism: Helicobacter sp.; assembly: GCF_029067145.1. Classification (GTDB taxonomy): domain Bacteria; phylum Campylobacterota; class Campylobacteria; order Campylobacterales; family Helicobacteraceae; genus Helicobacter_D. The sequence goes on from NZ_JAIEFA010000013.1 coordinate 20,710, forward strand.
GCATTGGGAATAGCGTCTTGAAGGAATTGTGCATTTTGCGCTTCAAGAGCCTGCAGGGATTCTAGCTTTTCTTTCAGAAGTAGCACTTGTTTTTGGGATTGCGTGTAGCTTTGTGTTTGGTTGTGGATTTGGATATTTTGCTCTTGGATTTGTCGCTGGAGATTCTCTATTTCTCTGCTTTCTAGTAAATCCAAGCCCAACAAAACAAGCCAAATTCCGATTCCCACACTCGCACCTAATAAGGCAAATTTCAGTGCCTTGCCCACTTTTTGTTGGCTTAGGGGAAGCGTTTTTTCAAGTGGATTGAAATTATAAGAATCCAAAAGTGAAACTTCCTCTAGCTTACAGGGAAGAATTTGCGCATTAAAGCGGGATTGGAGATATTCTAGTTCTTGGGATTGTGCGGGTGGGATTTCACCTATTAGCCATAAAAAAAGAGCGAAATTTTGGGCATTTGGATTTAAAAGTGCAATCTTTCCTTGTGCGGTTTGGAGGTTATTAAAAGATTGTAGAAAAGTGATTTTGCCTCTGTGAAAATAAATCAATGTCCATTTTGCGTGAGAATCTAGCACCAAAAACGCTTGCGATTCCAAAGTTTCTTGCAAAAATTGCTCACACAAAAAACAAGGGTGGCTAAGGTAAGTTTGCGCATCACTTACATATTGTTTCAAAGAATCTTTATTGAGCAACAAACAATGATAAGTGTGAGAATCTTGCGTAAAGAAGCGAGAAAAATATTCGCAATGATGAGGTAAGTTAAGCAAGGAGCAGATTTTGTCCTCTAAGAAATCTTCCAAGATTTCTGGGGATTCTTGGAAGATTTTGGTTTCTTTTTCGTCTAAACTCAAGGAGTAAAAGACAATCTCTTTGTTATCAAAACTCTCCAAATTTTAAGCCCTTTGTTAAAATGTAGTTAAGTTTTGGATAATAACTCAAAAAGGTTTAAAATCTTTGGCTTTTAAGGAAAAGTGGGGGTAGAAACTTAAGTAAGAGAGTTGAAATGTTACAATTTGTAATCTTTAACAAAAAATTTATGGTTTTGGTTTGTGTGGGTGCTTTGAAAAGAATCTGACTTATTTAACTCTAATTCCTTGTTTGTTACAATGCGATAATTTTCATAAACAGGAGCGATGAATGATAGTCTCATTTAATTTTTACGCCACTTTGCTTAGTATGATTTGCGTGTTGCTTTTGGGACGTTTTATCATCGGCAGAAGTAAATTTTTGCGTGATTATAATATTCCAGAACCTGTGGTGGGTGGAATCATTGCAGCAATTGTGATTTTTCTGCTTTATCATTATGGCAAAATAGAATTGAAGTTTGATGGCGCATTAAAAGACCCTTTGATGTTAGCATTTTATGCTAGTATTGGGTTAAGCGCGGATTTTGCTTCACTCAAAAAAGGCGGAAAGATTCTTTTTGTCTTTCTAATCTTTGTTTCTATGCTGCTCTTTTTGCAAAATATTGCGGGAGTGCTTGCGGCTAAGTTTATGGGTGTGAATCCCGTGATTGGTTTGCTTGGAGGTTCTGTTACAATGAGCGGGGGACACGGCACAGGTGCTGCGTGGGCAGATATTTTTAAAGCCGCCCCTTATGAGTTTGAAGCTGCTTTGGAGGTAGCTATGGCTTGTGCAACTTTCGGATTAATCGCTGGGGGGGTTATCGGCGGTCCTGTGGCACACTATCTTGTGAAAAAATATCAATTGCAGCTCCCAAGCAAAGATGTAGTAGAGGAGGGTTTGCCAAAAGGGTTTGAAAAGCCAGAAAAAGAGCGATTGATTACTGCAACTTCGTTTGTGGAATCTCTAGCTTTGATTGCGATTTCTTTGTTGATTGGAACGCTTATTTCAAGCTATCTAAAAGGCTCTTCTTTCACGCTTCCTACCTTCGTATGGTGTTTGTTCGTGGGCGCGATTCTGCGCAATGTGCTATCTATGACAAAAGTACATCAAGTATTTGATAGAGAAGTTTCCGTGCTAGGAAATGTGAGCTTGTCGCTTTTCTTGGCTTTTGCGTTGATGACGATTAATCTTACACAGCTTGTCTCGCTCGCACTTCCTATGCTTGTGATTCTCACAATTCAAGTTGTGTTGATGATCGCCTTTGCGATTTTTGTTACTTTTAGATTCTGCGGGCGTGATTATGACGCAGCGGTTTTGGCTGCGGGACATTGCGGGTTTGGGCTTGGAGCGACTCCTACGGCAATGGCAAATATGCAAACCGTTACCCAACACTATGGTATGAGCCATATGGCGTTTATCGTCGTGCCTTTGGTGGGCGCGTTTTTTATTGACCTTGTGAATGCAATCGTGATTAGCGGAGTGCTAAAACTTCCATTTTTTTAGGATTTGCTTTTGCAAGATTTTGCATTGAGCCAAAGCGCGGCAGTTCATAACTTGGCACAAAAGGATTCCATTGTGTCATTTGCTTCGCGCATTCCTCGCAATGATGCGGTTGAGACATTACGTGTTGATTTGTCGTTATTGCGAGAAAATTTGCAAAATTTTCGCAGTGTGCATTTGCGCATAGCAAATCCACCCACACAGCGCAAATCCATAATGTGGAATCACGCATTTAGGATTCTATGGAATTTCTTTTGAAAAATTAAAGGCGAGATTCCACATTATGGATTGCTTCGTTGCACTTCGTGCGCCTCGCAATGATGTGAGGGGGAAGCCTTGTAGCGGCAGAAAGGAGAGCAATGACGCTAGTTAGCGTTCTATCCTTGTAAGCAAAGTAATCTTACACTGCAAAACAAACAAATACAAGCCTATTTTAGATAATTTTAAGCATTTTGTAAGGGGGGGTGGGGGTATTTTTTTATTGAATATTTTATTATTGGAATATCAAAAGGGCCCAATAAAAAACAAGTT
>NZ_JAIEFA010000014.1 GCF_029067145.1 Helicobacter sp.
TTCTGTTAAACTGTCCAACGTGTTTTTTGCATAATATGGCTTATATAAATTAACTACATTGTTTTTTATTCCATTTCTAGTTTCTATATAAGTATCATAAAAGCAAGCTTGCAAAGATTTTTTTTGAATTTGTTGTAATAGAATACTATAATATTTGCTTGGCAAAATATCATCTGGTTCAAAGATACAAATATATTTACCATTTGCTTTATTTATACCCAAATTAACTGCTTTGCCATAGCCGCCATTGATTGAATTTTTAATTAGCTGAAAATGAATATGTGGTGTATTTGTTTTTGAAATTAATTGTTGGATTATTAGTGGAGTATCATCTGTCGAGCAATCATCAATAAAAAGTATTTCAAAATTTTTTATATCTTTTTGCGAAATTAAAGACTTGAAAGAATCATTAATATATGGACTTACATTATAGCAAGGCACAATGATTGATAGCAAAACTTCCATTTATGTCCTTAATTTTCTTTAAATTGTCTATAAACTCTATAAAACTTAAAAGGTAGCAGTAAAATTTCTCCCTTATACCAATTTGTATAAGCTTTTAAAAGAGTGAATCCAAGAGAATAGGAAAGATGTTTGCAAGTTTTAAGTCCCTCGTAATAATCACTAAAATCATCTAAATTTAAGGTTTTGGATTCTAGTTGTCCCCAATGGTTTATGAGATTTTTTAGCTTAAAAGTTAAAATAAATATTCTCATCGGATTTTTTGTTTTTAAAATCTCCGCTCCTAATTTATAAGAAAGCTGATTTTTTACCCTTTCTACTGCACCTTTAGGCTTAGATGCTATGCTTTGATAGTATTCTTGTGGGCTTTTTAGGATTCGCTCTAACTTTGCTCTTTGAAATTCATCAAAATAGCTCCAATCCAACTCTCCTTTAGCTTCAAGTTCTAAAAACTCACTTTGGATTCTTTGGAGGAAGGGTAATTTGTATGCGTCCATAATGCGCCCTAAAATCCAATTATGCCCACCAAAGCGCAAATAACTCACAAGAGGAATTAGGTTAAAAAAATTAGGATATTCCTCAAGTTTTTTGCGAATGAAATCATATTCTTTGCTTAGATTTAAGGCTTTCTCTAAAGAAATATTATTCACCGATGAGCTTTCATTATCTTGCCTATAACAATAAAATGCTTGATTGACAAAAAACATTTTTAGTGCAAGCAAATGGGTGAAAAACCAAAATCCTGTATCTTGATAAGCTGCACCCAAGCTTTCATTATGGTAGATTTGATTTTCCTTTAAAAACGAAAGTTTAAAAATCCCGCTTGGATTCATAATGCCACTTTGAGTAAAAACTCTCATATCTTTTGCATTTAAATTCTTTTGGTAAAGACATTTAGTCCAATTTATCAAACGCGTGTGCGTGAATATCCTCTCTCCATTTTTATCTACAAACTCTAACATATTCCCCTTTACCACATCGCATTCTTTCTCTTTTGCAATTTTATAAAGCTCCTCATACATATTAGGCTTAATATAATCATCACTTTCTACGATTCCTAAATACTCTCCTTTTGCAGCTTTAATTCCTAGATTCATTTGGTAGCCATAGGATTTTTTATCTGAAACAATGACTTTTAGCCTTTTATCTTTGGATTCTAGCTCTTTTAAATATTCCAAAGTGCCATCGGTGGAGTTTGCATCAACACATAGAATCTCAATCTCTTGCAAAGTCTGATTTAGCACACTTTGGAGGCATTCCTCTATGTAGCGTATGGAGTTTAAAGAGGGGATGACGATGGAGACTTTAGGATTCATTGCGCAAACTCTCTCTTAACAAGTTCCAAAGCAGCTTGAATCACATCTTGCATATCATAATATTTATACTCCCCAAGTCGTCCGCCAAACAAAATATTAGCTTCCGCCTTAGCAAGCTCTTGATATTTTGCAAAAAGTGCTTGATTTTTGTCATCGTTAATCGGATAATAAGGCTCTTGCGCGGGATTCCATTCTAGCGGATATTCTTTGGAAATAATCGTTCGCTCTTGTGTGCCAAACTCAAAGTGTTTGTGCTCTATGATTCGTGTATAAGGCGTCCGCTCGTCTGTGAAATTTACCACTGCTACGCCTTGATAGTTTGGAATCTCTAAAGTCTCGTGCGTAAAATGCAAGCTTCTATACTCCAATGCACCAAGTTTGTAGCCAAAGTAGGAATCTATCGCCCCGGTGAAAAGCACCTTTTTAGCTTGGCTTTTCAACTCCTCTTTGTGTTCTAAAAAGTTAGTATTCAAACGCACTTCACATTGGGATAAAAGCTTTTGAAAAATTGGAGTGTAACCACCCTTTGGGATTCCCTGATAAGGGTCATTGAAGTAGTTATTATCATAGGTTAATCTCACAGGAATCCTGCGGATAATGGAGGCAGGCAAATCCTTGCATTCTCTCCCCCATTGCTTTTGGGTGTAGCCTTTGATGAATTTTTCATACACATCAGAGCCTACGAGGGAGAGGGCTTGTTCTTCTAGGTTTTTTGGCTCACCTTTTAGGTTTTTGAGGGCGGATTTTCTTTGGGATTCTATAATGTCTTGGGCTTGTTTGGGCGTGGAGATATTCCAAAGCTTGCAAAAGGTGTTCATATTAAAGGGTAGATTGTAAATCTCGCCTTTGTAGTTTGCAAGCGGAGAGTTGATGAAGTGATTAAAGTCCGCAAATTGCCGCACATAGTCCCAAATTGCTTTGGAGGAGGTGCGAAAAATATGCGCGCCATAGAGATGAACATTAATGTTTTCTTGGGTTTTGGTGTAGCAGTTCCCCCCAATGTGATTGCGTTTTTCTACCACTAAGCATTTTTTGCCACGCTTAGAGGCTTCATAGGCAAAAATGCTACCAAACAACCCACTTCCTACGATACAATAATCAAACACAACTTTTACCTTAAATTATGACTTTAAATTAACTTGTATTGAAAATAAGACTTTTCAAATCTGCCATTATATATTATAAATTCTTAAAATTACACACCAAATGATTTAAGGGAGAATCACAGGTTGAAATTCATCTTGAGCCCTGCAAAGCAGGGCTAGGCTTAAGCTAATAAGCCTTGACAACAATTATACAAAGCAGTATAATTGCGCACAAGATGAATTTTACGGTTTTCATCTTTGCTCCTTTTGGGGCATAGATTTTGCCGCAGGGTGTGAAGACCTGTGGCAAACACCCTGCAAAATTATACTTCAAAATCCCGCAAATAAATTTTAATCTTTATTAAATAAAACACACGAAGTGCAAGCTTTTTCTTGTTAATCTAAACCCTCTTTTTTGCGAGCTATGATAGGCTTTGCGATTCTTAAATAACCTTTTAGATAGCCTCTAAATAAAGCATTTCTAACACAAATCTATTTCCCACACAAAGAAAATATTTGTATTGAAAAGTCTTATTTTCAATAGTAAATAAAAAAGAGTATTAATGAATGTATTAAAGCCATTTTTAAGCCCAAAAAAATTAAGAAAATTACAAAATAATCCTAAAGCATTCTTTAAAGACGCGCTAGATAAGCGCATTATCCCGATTGAAAATCAATTAAAAAGTTTAAAACCAAAGAAAAAGCACGGCTTTGCGGAATACTACATCATCTCCGCAGTGTATAATGTGGAAAAATATTTGGACGATTATTTTAACTCTATCCTCAAGCAAAGATTGGATTTCAAAAACAATATTACTATTATTTGCGTAGATGACGGAAGCACCGATAGGAGCGCAGAGATTATCCAAAAATATCAAAAGAGATTTCCAGAAAATATCGTCTATCTCCATAAAGAAAATGGCGGACAAGCAAGTGCAAGGAATCTAGGAATAAAGTGGCTCCAAGAGAAACTAGGCTATCTTGAGAGTGCAAGTGCAGAAATCACAGGTGAGATTCCATATCATAGATTGCCACGACTTGATAAATCAAGTCTCGCAATGACACAAAGCCATCAAACTAGTTCTTGTGAGGATGATAGGATAAAGCAATCTATAACTTTGCATACCAAAGATTCTACAATGCAATCCCAAAAGTCTAATATGATAGATTACCCTAAAGCCTCTCTTAATGACAGCCAAAAGCCCATTTGGGTAACCTTTACCGACCCTGATGACTTCTTGGATAGAGATTATTTCTATGAAGTGGATAAGTTTTTAGGAGAGAATGCCGATAAAGATATTTGTATGGTGGGGTGTAATGTGATTTTTTATTATGAAGCAAAGAATGCTTTTAGTGATACACACCCGCTTAAAAACAAGTTCAAAGATGTAGCAACAACCAAGCGAAATAAGAATCTAAATGGATTGATTCAATTAGCGGTTATGTCAGCTTTCTTTCCTTTGGGGCGTATTGGTAGTTTGAGAATGGACGAAGATTTAAAGCCAAATTTCGAAGATGCAAAGTTTGTTAATGAATTTTTAATGGCTAATATGGAATCTAGTAGTGCATTCTTGCGTAACGCAAAACTTTATTATCGCAAACGAAGTGATGGAAGTTCTACATTAGACAATGTGCTTGAAGCAGATAAAAAGCAAATCTCTAAAATGGGCTTTTTGCTTCGTCTTTTGCTAAATGCTAAAGAATCTTTCAAGTTTCCTCCTGCATTCCTCCAAAACACAATTCTCTACGATTTGTTTTGGCAAATTAAAGCAACACTTAACAAATCTAGTAAATTCAGTTTTCATACTCCACGAGAACGAGAGGAGTTTTTCTCCCTTTTGGATAGGATTTATTCTCTCATAGACACCCAGAGGATTTTGGAATTTAACCTTGCGGATTGTTGGTTTTATCACAAAGTTGGAATCCTCAATTGTTTCAAGAAAGAATATCCACCTTTTCAAATCACTTATATAGATGGATTTGATGCGGTAAAAAGACAGATTCTAATCCGTTATTTCACACCCGATGCCAAGGATATAGAATCGTTTAGGATTGATGGGGAGGAAGTTTATGCAGATTATGAAAAAATCGTGCAAAATGACTTTTTGGATAGAGTGTTTTGCTATGAGAAAAGATTTTGGGTGCATATCCCGCAAAATTCCAATGAGTTAGAAATATTTGTGCGAGGGCAGAAAGCTAGAATTACTTTTGGCGGGAAGCAGCACCAAAGCTTAGTAGTTGCATACATTGAAGATGAATTCCAACAGATTCAAAACTCTAATACTCTGTGGCTTCTAATGGATAGAGACACGGAAGCAGATGACAATGCAGAGCATTTCTATCGCTATTTGGCTAAAAATTATCCTAAACAAAACATTGTGTTTGCACTAAGAAGGGAATCCAAAGATTGGACAAGGTTACAAAAAGAGGGGTTTAATCTTGTCGCCTTTGATACTCAAGAATTTAGAGACATTCTCAAAAATTCTAGTAAAGTGATTTCTAGCCATATTGATGCCTATCTAGTAAATCATCTAGGCAAGGACACTCTAAAGGGTAAAGATTTTGTATTTTTGCAGCACGGAGTGATTCTAAATGATTTATCTTCTTGGCTAAACTCTAAGCAAGTTAGTCTTTTTATCACCTCTACACAAGGCGAATACGATTCAATTGTAGGAGATTTCAATCATTATATCTTTGGAATCAAAGAAATGCAACTCACAGAATTAGCAAGGCACGATAGATTATTGTCTAAAAGTTTATCATATCAGAAGCAAAGCCAAGCGACAAGGCAAATTTTGCTTATGCCAACTTGGAGGAAACATTTAAGCGGTGATATGATTGGAAATGGAAATGCAAGAAAATATAATCCACAATTTTTAGAAAGTCAATATTTTCATTACTGGAATACACTGCTATCAAGCCAAACACTCCAACAACTTTGTGAAAAATATCGTTGTAATATTGTCTTTAATCCTCACCAAAATACGATGCCTTATATTAAGGATTTTGCGATTCCAAGCTTTGCAAAAATGAAGACCGATGAGACTTCTTTGCAACAACTCTTTATAGAATCGGACATAATGATTACAGACTATTCAAGCGTATCTTTTGAAATGGCATACCTTAAAAAGCCTGTATTGTATTATCAGTTTGATGAAGAGGAGTTTCGCAATAATCAATATCAAAAGGGCTATTTTGATTACTGCAAAGACGGCTTTGGTCCTGTCGTTACTACTGAAGAAGAGTTGCTAAAAGAGCTAGAGATTCTACTCCAAAATGATTGTAAAGTCGGAGAACCTTATAAATCCAATATAGAAAATACCTTTGAGTTTAGAGATGGGAAATGTTGTGAGCGAATCTACAATGCGATTTTAGAGCTTGATAAGCCTTATGAGCGAAAATGGACGCTAGATTATGTCCTAAACCTTGCACGAAATGCCTTGAATGCGAAGTGCTATAAAGAAGCAAGTAAAAGATTTAGGTTTGTGCTAGAACATTTGGGAGAAAGCGAGTTTAGTGATACACAAGTGATTCTAAATGAGGAAATCATCTTTAACTATCTTTATACCTCAAGATTGAATCAAACTTCACAAGAGGCGTTGGAGTTTATCAAAGCCAAAGAGTATGAGCGCAAACTTGCACTTTCCAATAAAACAAAGCTTGAAATCATTAAGAATTACATTGAAATCCTAGATGCTAAGGAAGTGATTGCAAGATTAGAAGACTTAAGAGAGACAATCCCACAAACAGATTTGCTAGAATTTGCTTATCTTAAGCTTAGAATCTATGCGTATTTGGGAGATAAAGTAAAACTTAAAGAAGTCTATAATGAGTTGAAAAACACTTACAATATTGACAAAAAAGACTTGGATTTGGATTTATTCTTATTCCAAAACGAGCTCATTAAAGCTGCAAGTATCCAAGCTGCTGCCACTTCTGCGGGGGGGGGGGGGGTTTTTCGCGGGAAAAATTTTGTTTATTTTTTTTTAAAAGGAACAATTAATGGG
>NZ_JAIEFA010000015.1 GCF_029067145.1 Helicobacter sp.
CACCCCCCCCCGCCCCCCCCCCCCCCCCACCCCCCCCCCCACCCCCCCCCCCAAAATAGCCTTTCTTTAGAATCCTCTTCTTTTAATCCTCCTTACGCTTTTAGCTCTACTCCAAAGCAAATTTCTAAGAATCCCAAATTTTATTTGATTCTTGGAATCCTCTTTAATCTTGCTCTTTTGGGATTCTTTAAATACACCGATTTCTTTTTGGACAATTTTAATCTTTTTGCACAAGTCTTGCATTTGGATTGGAATATTCTCTTGCCACATATTCTTTTGCCTTTAGCCATTTCCTTTTTTACTTTTCAACAAATTGCTTTTTTGGTAGATTGTTATAGAAAGGTAGATACGAGTGATTTGCAAGAGGAATCCAAAGAATTAGACTTTTTAGATTATTGCCTTTTTGTTTCTTTTTTCCCTCAACTGATTGCAGGTCCTATTGTGCATCATAAAGAAATGATGCCTCAATTCCATACTTTATTTTGTAAAGCAGTTCATTGCAAACTTTGGGAGAATCTCGCAAAAGGTTTATTTATATTTTCTATTGGATTTTTTAAGAAAGTCTTTATTGCAGATAGTTTTGCAAAATGGGCAAATGCAGGATTCAAAGTCGTAGAGAATGGAGGGGCTTTAAATATCTTTGAATCTTGGGCGACAACTTTAAGCTATACTTTTCAGCTCTATTTTGATTTTAGCGGATATTGTGATATGGCAATAGGTTTAGGGTTATTCTTTGGGATAATGCTGCCTATTAATTTCAACTCTCCCTATAAATCTTTAAATATCAGTGAGTTTTGGAGAAAATGGCATATCACTTTGGGGAGATTCTTGAAGGATTATCTTTATATTCCTCTTGGAGGAAATAGGAATCTTAAGTATCAAGATTCTAAATTTTATGATTTTATCAATAAGATTCTTACTCTTAGGAATCTCTTTATCGTAGCCTTTTTAAGCGGAATCTGGCACGGAGCAGGGTGGGGATTTGTAATGTGGGGAGTCTTACACGGAGGTGCAATGTGTGTGCATAGAATCTATGGCTATATACTAGAAAGATTCCAACTTCAAAAGAAAAGCTTTTTGCAAGGCAGAATCTATAAAGTCCTTTGCTGGATTCTTACCTTTAACTTCTTAAATATCACTTGGATATTCTTTAGGAGTGAGAATGTGCAAGGTGCAATCCAACTACTCAAAGGAATGTTTGGGATTACTTGGGTGGAGTTGCCTAGAAAAATGCACCATATACCAGAATTATTAGGAAGTTTAGAAGCAAGAAATGATTTTGTAATTTATTTGTTAATGGCGTTTGTTTTGTGCTTATGCTGTAGTAATTCTTTGGAAAAATTAGCAAAATTTAAAGTAAGTTATAAATTAGCAATTCTAATAGGATTTTATTTGCTAATTTCATTGATGACTCTTGCGGTTACGCCTTATACTGAATTTATATATTTTAATTTTTAGGAAATCTTATGGACAAGAAATTTTGCATTATCTCTTTAATGATTCCGCTATCAGTTGGTTTGTTTTTAGTGTTTATTTTATATCTCTACGACCCTTTTTTGCTCTATCATAAGCCATATTTCAGAGAGGAAACTTATTCAAGTGATATAAGAATGCAGGCAAAAGGAGTCATCAAACATTATAATTTTGATTCGTATATTTTAGGGACTTCTATGCTAGGAAACACTTCAGCCAAAGAAGCAAAAGAAAAACTCGGGGGAGAGTGGGTGAATATTTCTCTTGCAGGTTCTTCTTTGGGCGAAAGAGCGTTGGTGCTAGGTTATGCTTTGCGCAAAAAGCCTGTTAAATCTGTGATTTTATCGCTTGATGCGATTGTGGGAGTGTCAGAAAGTGAGAGCTATTTTGCTTTTCTTTATGATGATAATGAGTTGAATGACTTGAAAATTTATTTTAATGAGAAATTTATTAAATGTGCCTTGTTATTATCAGATAGCGGAGGGTGTAAAACGACCATTAAAGATACAGAAGATTTGGCTAGTTTTGGGAAAGATGAACGAACAAATAAGCGTCTTGGTGGCATACAAAATTGGTTTGTTGATTATAAAAAAGTGGGGCAATTATTGGATTTAGCCGATGCGATAAAGACAAACAATTTTGCTAAACTACAAAGAACGAATGCGAAAGATATAAGCAGCGATAAAAAATATTTAGATAAATTTTTGCTCACATTTGTGAGAGATTATCCTCAAACAAATTTTTATTTTATAGTTCCTCCCTATTCGCGATTGAATTACAATGTTTATCGTCTAAAGAAAAAATCTATGACTAATTCAGAGAGTTTTTATACTTGGAGTGCAGTTTTAACTTGGCTGATTGGTGAGTTGGAATCTTATCCAAACGCTAAAATTTACGGATTTGATACTTTGGATTATGCGGACAATATTGCAAATTATAGCGATTTGATTCATTATAACATTGATATGAATTCTATGCAGTTAGATGCGATTCGGGATAATACGCACAGACTCACTTCAGGAAATATTGAGGAATATTTAAAGACTATGGAATTAAAGATTCAAGAATACGATGTAGAGCCTTTAGTAAAAATCGCCAAAGAAGCATTGGGGGAGAAATAGTTGTTTTATTGCGAGGAGTGAAAGAACGAAGCAATCCATAATCTTAGCAATTAAAAAGCATTCAATGGTGAGATATTTAGATGATAGATTGCCCGCATTATAATAATGCAATGACAAAAACTTCTTTTAGATTCCATTGCAATGCACACACTTAACCCCAAAACATTTTTTTAAGCATAATGCCAAGCACGAGGCAATACATCATAAGTAGTGCGTATTTGTGTTTTTTGGCGTCTATAATACTAAGTAGCCAAATCCCAATGCGCACGCCAATGAGCGAGGCGATTCCCACGATAATGCCCTGCTTGTAGTCCGCATAGCCGTGCATTGCTAGGGAAGTAAATCCCGAAACAGAGGAAAAAATGATAAAGAAAAGCGAAAGTGGAATGATTTTTTTGCTGCTGTATCCTAAATAATATGCAAGAAGTGGGGATAACATCATTCCTCCACCAATTCCAAGTGAAATCGCAAAGACGCCCACGACACAGCCACAGCCGATGAGAAATAGTTTTGCACTCATTCCATTGTCTAAGTGGCTTTCTCCGCCATAAGCGTTTGCCTTAAACAGCTTCACAAGGGAATAAAGGATAAAAAGTGTAAAGAATCCCTCCAAAATGCTTGAGGGGACACTATCTACTACGACACCGCTAAAAGCCGCGCCGATTAGCCCACCAAGCCCCACATAAAGACTATCTTTGAACTCCAAGTTATTTTGGCGGTAATTGATATAAGAGCCATAAACAGAGGAAAAAATCATCTGCATAATAGAAATCCCAATCGCAATTTTTATGTCATTTCCTAGCAAAATCATTAAAGGAACGATAATCGCTCCGCCGCCAATTCCAAAGAATCCCGCTAGGATTCCTGTAAAAATTCCGATGATAAAAAGCGCAAGAATAAATGAAAAGTCTAGGGCTAACCATTCCATACAAAAGCCTTAAAAATTTTGTGCAATTTTGCCAAAAAATAATTGGAAATAAGGTAAAATAGTTAGAATCTCTATTTAACGATTTGGAAAAATAAAATGCGAACAAGCAAAGAAGAAATTAAAATCACGCAATTTGTCAAAGTTGCTGGTTGAGCGGGTAAAGTAGGTCTGGACGACCTCTCACAAATTGCTAGCTCCTTAAGTAACGAAGAAGACGCAAATGTTTTGGTGGATTTTAGAGGCAACGAAGACGCGGGGGTTTATCAGCTTACGCCCGATTTAGCCCTCGTGCAGACAGCGGATTTCATTACGCCTGTGGTAAATGACCCCTATATCTATGGGCAGATTGCTGCGGCAAATGCGCTTAGTGATGTGTATGCAATGGGCGGAATCGTAAAATGCGCTTTGAATCTGATGATGTGGGATTCTTGTCGGATTCCGCAAGATTATGCGCAAGGTATTTTAGAGGGTGGATTATCCAAAATCAAAGAAGCAGGAGGTGTGCTAGTCGGCGGGCATACCGTGTCTGATAGCGAGCAAAAGTATGGCTTAAGCGTAAGCGGAATCGTCTCTCCAAAGAAAATTTGGCGTAACAATGGCGCACAAGTCGGCGATGTTTTGATTCTCACAAAGCCTATCGGTATAGGTGTGCTGACAACGACATTAAAGGCAAATATGCTAGATTCTAAAGTCGCAGATAAAATCGCGCAGATTATGGCAACACTAAACCGCCGTGCTTGTGAGATTGCAAGTGATTTTGAGATTCACGCTTGCACAGATATTACAGGATTCGGACTTTTGGGGCATTTGAGTGAAATGTTGAATCCTAAAATTAACATTCGTTTAGAATCGCAAGCGATTCCTTTGGTAGAGGAAGCAATTGAGTTTGCAAAAATGGGGATTATCCCCGGTGGGAGTTGCGGAAATGAGCGCGCCATTAAGCATTTATGCGCATTTAATCTTTCAAAGGATTCTAAATTTAAAGACTTGGAAATCTTGCTATTTGACGCGCAAACTTCGGGTGGATTGGTGTTTGCTCTGCCGCAAAATCAAGCAAACACACTTCTAGCAAGACTACAAGACAATGGCATAGAATCCGCCCAAATCATTGGACATACTGAATCTTTTTTGAAAGATTCCTCCACAAAGGCGAGAATTTTTGTAGAATAATTTTTTGCGACATATCTTGTCATCTGATAAGTTTATAATTTGCCCATAGAGAAATCTATACATTAAATTTTTAAGGAGGCATTATGCTTAGATTTGTTGTAGGATTTGCGGCAGGTTGGTTTGCTAAGAAGTGGCTTGATGAGGAGATTTACAAAAACAAAAATACTTTGAAAGGTCAAATGGGCGATTATGGCTATATGGACGCTTTGGGCGATAAATGGTATCACATTAAAAGAAAGTTTAATGTGAATTTTAGCTCCAAGGAATAAGATGATTCCTTGTATATACACTTATGTGTGTAAATTAACAAGTGAATAGTGATTATTAGATGTTTCATTGTTTTGTTGAGGAGAGATTAATAGGCACAAATAGAATCGCAAAGGATTGGAAGAGGCTTCAGTGATTGCTAATCCAAGTTGCACGGATATTGAGTGGGATATTATAATCACTTCTTTAGCGGATAAGATTACGATTCAAAAAATTGTTGTAAGACGCATTTTGTTCGGCTTACGCCGTTTTTTATCGTTTTCGTAATTAAGAAAGAGAGATTGAGGGAGATTTGTAATTCTGGGTTGTGTAGGAAGGATATTTGTCGTGTCGTTTCTATGTTATATAAGGAGGAGACGAGGTATCGGTGTATCTATCATTTGTCCCGCAATAAAACATTGGCTTTAAACGAAAGTTTTTCTGTAAATTAATGGTATTATACGTGAATTTTATTGGGAAAAATTGTATAGAGCAAGCATTGTAACTGACAAAGGAAGCTTTGATTATTTTTATCAATAAAATGCGACAGAGTAGAATCTCTATGAGATTCTACCATTTAAGATAACCTTGATAAAAGCAACTTTTTCTTTGCTGTAAAAATTTTCAAATGTTGCTCCGCTGCATCGGCTTGATGGAAAGGATTATAGGGAATAAGTAAAAGATGTAATTACCCTATATTTGATGTCATTAAAGCAATTCTTGCAAATTTTGCTTAATAGAATCTTTATTTTGCGCATATTCCTCTAAAATTTTTCCAATCAAAGCAAAAATCTCTTCATAATCTTCAGGGCTTTTTTCTTTAAACTCCACAATTAAATCTAAAGTTTCACATACAGCCGAAGTTGTATTAGGATTCTTTAGAGAATCTTGGATTCTATAGAGTAGCCAAGCAATATTTGCGGTTTGTTTTGGCTTTGTAATTTGATTTGCCAATAAAGATTTGAAGGAACAAAGAATCTTGCACACTGAATAAAATTTATTAAACACGGACAATCCTATTGAAACCACGAAACTTTTGACACCTTAATATCGCTAAAATCAAAACTTAGAGCAATATTTTTTAGGATATTCTCATAATTTTCCTCTAAATATGTCCGATAAGCTTCACCCATAGCCTTTGTTGTTGCTAAAGTTACCGTGCCATTAATAGTTGCACCAGTAATTGTTCCAATCACAGGAATAAACTTCAATAGACTACCAAGTCCTGCCCTAACGGCAAATCCTGTCGCACACACTCCAAGTAGTCCTATTGTTACTTTTTTTGCGCTTTCTTTATCAAGTTCTAATCCATAAATCTTGCTAAGATGCACAATCATTGCCGCTTGAATAGGTAGAATTAAAGCAATATCGGAAAAAGGTATCGGACTTGCACAAGGTGCTGCAGAAGCTGGGGCGTAGTAATTAATAATTTCCTTGGCGTCTTTTTCCATCTGTTGCCTTTTCATCTCTTTATCATATTCCTGTTTTCTTGCAAAAGCACTTTGTTGCGCTTCAGGCAAAAGGTCTCGAGAGCGCGAAATTAACTCTTGAACGCCCATTATTTCTTTTGCATCTCCTTCATCATCTTCTACTTCTAAAGCCCGCACACGCATTACTTCTGTTGTGTTAAATTCTTTTTTAACTATGTCTGAAAAACGATCGCCCTTTACATCTTTGTCTTGTTGGGCTTTTGTAATAACGATAATTGTTGGGATACGTTGCTCTTGTAGTTTTTTATAGAGTTCTTTTTCTCCGTCTTCAACCCTGCGCAAATCCTCTAGAACACATAACCAAGCCAAATGAATTTGTTTATCCACAGGCTTTGTTTTTTTGTGTATCTATAAAATTAACAATTTCCTTATAAGCATCATTGTCTTGAAGCTCAAGCCCTTTGCTATCATAAATGCTTAAATTCGCCTTTTGAAATTGTTTTAAGCTTTGTGTAACAGGCTTTCCACTACCTGTTTTGGCTAACTTTTTGCCAAATACCGCATTGATTAAAGTGCTTTTCCCCGCACCAGTTTTACCAATCACAAGAATATTGAGCTTATTCTTATCAAATTTATTTGTATCTGTGTCAGCTATTGCTTTTAACAATATATTGTCAAAATCTACAGATATTTCTTGATTCTTTGCTTCATTTTTTCTCCTATCAATTAAAATTTCAAAATTATACAAAACCGCTTGGACAGGATTTGTCGTATAAAATGCAATGATTCCACAAATGGAATCTCGCAAGGACAAATAATTTTAGCCAATCAAAACAGCTCTAGCGACAAGAGCGCGACATTTTCTATGCTATAATAAATCTTTTTAAAAAGGGAACAAAACAAAATGAGAAAGGAATACGATACGCTTGCAGTGCGCTTAACTTTAATTCTTAAAAAACTCATTAGTGGCGAGAGGTTTAGCATTGATGAGTTGTCTTGCGAATTTAATGTGAGTAAGCGCACGATTCAGAGGGATTTAAACGAGCGATTTAGCTTCTTGCAAATCATTAAAGACAAAGAGGGTTATTATTATTTAGATAAGTATTATTTGGGGTTTTATGGATTGAATGACATTAGAGATTTTGCGTGCTTTAGTGGGATAGGGAATCTCTATCCAAGACTAGATGAGCCAATGCTCAATGAGATTTTAAGCTCCAAGCAAGATTC
>NZ_JAIEFA010000016.1 GCF_029067145.1 Helicobacter sp.
AAAAATCTTAATATTTTTTAAATAAAACAAAATAGAATCACACTCTAAGGCATTTATTAATTCGGTAATTTACCCCACCCATTAGAGAATCAACCTCTAAACTCTACCGATTTCATAGAGTTGCACAATTCCGACTAGACATTCGCCATCTTGGACAATCAATTCTTTGATTTTATATTCTAGCATAAGAGATTCTGCCTCTGTTGCCATCGCATTGCTTGAAATTGTTTTAGGATTTTTAGTCATAATCTCGCAAGCAAGCGCATTGAATTTTTCTGCACTCAAAGCCCTGCGCAAATCGCCATCTGTGATGATACCTAATAATTTACTCTGTTCTACTACCAAACACACACCAAGCTTTTTAGAAGTCATTTCAGCAATCAATTCCTTAAAAGGCGTATTAGGCATAACAAGCGGTAAATTTTCACTCACCATAACATCTCTTACGCGTGTGAGAAGTTTGCGCCCTAAACTACCTCCGGGGTGGAATAATGCGAAATCTTCTGGCTTAAAATTGCGCGCACGCATTAGAGCCACTGCAATCGCATCTCCCATTGCAAGTGTTGCCGTTGTTGAACTCGTAGGAGCAAGCTGCAAAGGGCAAGCTTCCTGTACGACGCTAACATTCAAAAAATAATCACTTTCTTTTGCGAGCGTAGAATGCGCTTTACCACTCATTGCAATTAATGGAATCTGACGCGCTTTGATAGAAGGAATCAAGCGTAAAATTTCTTCACTCTCTCCCGAATTTGAAATTGCAAGCAAAGCATCCTCGCAAGTAAGCATACCCAAATCTCCGTGTAGAGCTTCAGCAGGGTGCATAAAAAAGCTAGGCGTTCCTGTGCTTGCAAGAGTTGCGGCAATCTTTGCCCCAATATGTCCAGACTTTCCCATACCACTGATTACCAAACGCCCCTTAAGATTCAAAATCTTAAGTATCACTGCATTAAATTCCTCACCCACGAATGATTTTAATCCCAAAATCGCATTGGATTCCAAATCAAAAACTTCTTTTGCTATCTTTGTAAAATCTTGCATTGCCATTCCTTACAACAAAATTGCACCTATCGTTCCGCCAACAATTAACGAAATATTATAGGTTAAAAAAGTCGGCACACAAGTATCCCAGATATGATTGTGTTGTTTATCCGCGTTTAATCCAGCCGTTGGTCCCAATGTGCTATCACTTGCAGGGCTTCCTGCATCACCTAATGCTCCTGCGATTCCAACCAACAAAATGATTGCAGCAGGAGAGAAACCAAGCTCCAATCCAAGAGGGCAGTAAATTGCCGCGATAATTGGAATCGTTCCAAAAGAAGTTCCAATTCCCATTGTGATTAATAATCCTACAAGCAACATCATCAATGCTCCGCCGAATTTTCCTCCAGCAAGTGTAGCGACATAATCCACGAGGGATTGGATTGCGCCTGTTTCCTTTAAGATTGCGCCAAATCCTGCGGCAACTAGCATTACAAATGCAATAAATGCCATCATTTTAAAGCCCTCTTCCATTACTTCGTCAATTTCTCCCCATTGGATTCCGCCAAGCAACACCATCAAAACGATTCCACACAACGCACCTAGAGGCAATGAACCAGCCCAAAGTTGCACAACAAAAGCCACAATCGCCCCAAGCAATACCGCAAAATCCTTGCGTTGCATTCTTGGACGCTCCAACATCTCAAGGGATTCTTCACTCAAATAGGTATTTTGATATTCACGAGGCTTGCGATAAAACACAAAAACAGCGAGAAGCAAGCCAATAAGCATACTTAGCCCGCCAATCCACATCACACTTGAAACATCACTTAAATCTACATTGACACCATTTTGATTGAGTTGGTCGCGCAAAATTGTGTGAAAAATCAATCCAAACCCTACACTAAAGCTTACATAAGGAGCTTTCAAACCAAAAGTCAAGGCGCAAGCAACTGCGCGCCTATCAATCTTTAAGCGATTCATTAAAGGCAACAAAGGAGGAATCAGAATCGGAATAAAGGCGATATGAACCGGAATGAGATTCTGTGAAAAACACGCAAAAAAAGCAATAAAAAGACAAAACATCAACCGACGATTTTGCACAAAATTAGCGATATAATGAATCAGAATCAAGGTCAAATTTGTGCGCGCAATCGCACTCGCAAGTGCTCCAAGCAAGATATAACTCAAGGCAGTTTCAAGATTTCCTGCCATACCAGAAATTAATAGATTGATACTTTTTTCTACACCGATTCCGCCCAAAATTCCCGCAACAAGCGCAGAAATCAAAATCGCTAAAAGCACATTTAGTCGTGCCAAACACAGCACGCCCATAACCAGAATAGACACCACAACCGGATTTGTCAGCATTTATCGCCTTTGAATTAGAGAATTGAAATGTATTTTACTTAATAAAAACTTAAAATTAATAGATTAACTTATGAAATCGCATACAAATTTGGATTAAAAAACACAAAATCTCCTAAATTTTTTTGCAAATAATTTTTCACCACATCACATTTAATCTTAAAAAGTAAAAAGATTCTTTTGTCTTGTTTTGCCAAATTTTCCATAGATTCAAAGTTTCCCATTCCTTTTGCCAAAACCACATCGGCATTACGATAAATTTCCTTTGCCTCTGCGCTTGCTAAAGATTCTATGAATCCCGGACTCATCACGCCGCTATCCACAACTTTTGCAAGCGTAAAAAGCGCAGAATCTGTGTGCTTTAAATCTGTCAAAGTAATATCATTGATAATCTCTGCCCCACGCACAAAATAAAAAATTTCCAAATGCGGATATAGCGACTTTAACGCAACAATCAAAATCTCATCAAACTCATTCTCCCCAGCATTATCCCCTATTATCACTAGATTTTTCGCGGACTTCAAGCGGCACAAAAAACTTTCCAAATCAAAAGAAGCAAAAGGGACTTCAAGAATCTTTTGTGCTTGCTCCTCCAAATCAAAAGACATTTGCGCACCATAATCCAAAACATTTCCAAGCACACTAATGCGAATCGCAAATTCTAAAATTTGTGTAATACTTGCTTGAGATTCTATTTTCTTGTGGAGAGATTCCAAAAAATATTGCTTATACAATCTTGCCTTTTGGATACTCGCCTCCTTTATTTTGCCATAAGGAGAAAAGTCCTTTAAGCTTTTATGGATTCTATCATACACAAGCACCGCCAACATTGTAGGTGGAATCTCAAAATGATTTTGGGATTCCACGCCAAAAGAGAGGGCATATTTTTGCTTGAAAAATTCCCGCATCAAGTCTTGCAATTTTGCCTTATCTTTAAATGTTAGATTCCTATTTTCATTCTTTGAATTTTCCAAACTTAAATCTTGAAAATCCTCTAAAGTCTGAAACAAGTCTTTGACAACACTGCAAGTCGTTTGCTCTATTTGCGCAGATTCTTTGGAATCCTTATAGAATTGCGCACAATGAATCTTTGCGGTAGATTGCGCTTGTTTGAGCAAACATTCTAGGCATTCATAGGTTAAATTAATGAGAAAATCCTTGACTTTATGATTCTTTAGCTTTAGTTGAATCTTTTGTAGTTGGCTCTTCGCCCTCTTGTTCTTGGGCATTTCCTTTTGCTTTTACATCAATCGCTTTGCCCCACATCAAACGATATTTGCGCTTAAGAAAGTCGATTTCCTCTTGTGCGGCGCGTAATTGCTCCCTAAGAATCGCGATTGTTTTCTTGTCGTCTTCATAGACTTCTTGGGTGTTAAAAAGCGCGTCTTTAAGAAATTGATTTTCGTTTTTGACGCTTGAAATAGTTTCCTCTTTAGAACTTACAACCTTTTCGTGCAGGCTTAGAATCGTGCCAATCGTTTTTTCCACAAACTCACTATCTACGGCACTACTTACAGCATTTTCTCCTTGCACTATCACCGCACCGCCACTTGTAATGCCACTTTTGACTAATGCGTGTGTGCCACTTCCTGCATCAATGTAGAATTGCTCATTTTCTTGTTTGCTTTTCAATTCTCCCTTTGCCACCATTTCCAAGACTTTTTCTTTTTCTAATTGCGCAAGCTTTACAAACTCATCAATTACAACCCAAGTTTCCATTTTCTACCTTACAAAATTACTTCAATATCGCTAGAATCCAATTCCACATTTTTTGCTTTCATCACGCGGTCCTCTTTGAGTTTTCCGCCTAATTCTGCATCACTTAATGCCAAGATTTGCATAGCAAGATACGCACTATTGACTGCGCCCGTTTTCCCTAAAGCCACAGTAGCAACAGGCATACCAGAGGGCATTTGCACAGTAGAAAGCAACGCGTCTAGACCTTCTAAAGCCCCACCTTTAAGCGGAACGCCAATCACAGGTTTTGTCGTCTGTGATGCTACCGCTCCTGCCAAATGCGCCGCCATACCTGCTGCGGCAATAAAAACTTTTGCACCCTTTTGTTCCGCATTTTTCACATACTCTTTTGTGCGATTCGGGCTGCGATGTGCCGAACTAATAATGACTTCATACGCGACATCAAACTTTTCTAACACCTTGATACACGCGCTCATCACTTCATAATCGCTTTTACTTCCCATTAAAATTGCCACAAATTCCATTTTTTCTCCTTTTTATAATACTGACAAGGACAAACCAAGCCCAATAAACAATCCGCTCATTATCAAAGTGAATAAAAATAAATATAAAAACAAATAAGCAAAAGTTGGCAACAGCACAAGCCACCACGACCATTGAATCTTATCTGCAAGCTTTAACCCAATAAACAAAAGCTGCAAAAGCATTAAAAACCAGCCAAGCACATTTATTCCTTATTACTCAATTTAAAAGGTTTTTTAGTGGCTTTTAAGCGCACGATTCTAGCACCTTGTGTCGCTAAAACTTCATAATCGCAATATTCATCACTAATCACATCACCTACAACAGGCATTCGCTCCAAAAGATTAAAAACATAACCTCCAATCGTTACCTGCTCGGTGTCTTTTTCAAACTCAATCCCTAAAACATCTGCAACGCGTTCCAAATCCAACATACCATCAAAAGAGTAAGAATCCTCATCAATTTTGTGGTAATCGTCGTTTTTCTTGTCGTGTTCGTCGCTAATATCTCCGATGACTTCCTCTAAAATATCCTCCATTGTTAGCAAACCCGCCGTGCCTCCATATTCATCTACAACAAGTGCAGTGTGGATTTGGCGGCGATTCATCTGAATTAGAATATTTGAAATTGAAGCACTTTCTGGAACGATGATGATTTCTCTAACTAAACTTTCCAATTCTTTGGAGGGATTCTCACTCAACATCGTCTCAAGCAAGTCTCGCAAATGCACCATTCCGATAATATTATCCTTGCCCTCTTTGCAATAAGGATAACGCGTGTGCTTTGTGGAAGTTACGATTCGCATATTTTCCTCATAGGAATTATCATCATACAAACAAATCATATCTTTTCTAGGCGTCATAATCTCTTTTGCCATCGTATCCGAAAAACTCACTGCATTTTGGATAATCTCATTTTCAATCGTATCCAAATAGCCGCCTTTTAGGCTTTCTCCTACGATAATTTTAAGCTCCTCTTCGGAGTGCGCACTCTCCTCTCCCTCACTTGCGGGTTTAATGCCCATTTTGTGCAAAGAAAAAACCGCCAAATAGTCAAAAATACGAATCAGCGGAAAAAAGAGAATCCAAAACATATGTAAAGGCTTCGCGACAAACAACACTGCCTTTTCGGATTTCGCAATCGCAACAGACTTTGGAATCAGCTCTCCTGCTACAACATGTAAAAGAGTAATAAAGCTAAACGCAACGATAAAACTAACAGAATGCAGTAGCACGGGATTTTCGCCGACAAAATACTTAAAGGGCGCTTCCAACAATCGCGCAATTGCTGGCTCACCTACCCAACCTAAACCCAAAGAAGAAAGCGTAATGCCAAGCTGTGTTGCAGAAAGATAAGAATCTAGCTTACCTGTAATCTTAAGTGCCAATTTTGCACTTGGAACTTCTCTCCTACTTAATTCCTCTAAACGAGAACGACGAATCTTGACGATTGCAAATTCAGAAAGCACAAAAAAACCATTGAGCATAACCAAAAAGAATGCAAAAATAGCCCAAAGAAACGACTCGGTGTCCAAAAAATCTCCTTTATAAAGATAGAAAATGTTATATTTTAGCATAATTTCATATTAAAATTTTAAAAATTTTCGCTTTCACTCTTTGGATTCTATCTTAAATGTAAGAATCTTGCAAGGACAGAAAGTTGGCTATTGCGTCATTGCGAACGCTAGTAAAGCAATCCATAATCAAGCATAACTTAAAGATTCTATTGCAAACATTTCAGCGAGATTCTTTTATTTGGATTGCCACAGCCTCTAACAAAATTCCGCAATGACGCAGTGGTAAGATGCAAGAGAGAATCTTAAGTTTTGATTCCTTGCAAAATCTCGCTTAAAATGTCAATAGCTTGGGATTTCTCTACTTCAAAAATGTATTGTGGCAATGAGCTTAGATTCCCAAATTCATCAAGCCTACTTTCATTATTCTCTTGTTTTTGCAAAAAAGCAATATTGTTAAACAAAAGATTTTGAATTTTGTTTGAATCTATTTCCATATTACGTTCCGCAAGAACCTTTTTCATATTGCTAAAACTAAGTGTGCCATAGAGATTTTCGCCCTCAAGCAAGGCAGTATTAAGATTTGCGATGTAGATTTTTGATACATTTCTAGCAACAGAATTTCCTCCGTTTTCTTTTTCTTTTTGTATTGCCTCATCTAAAATTTCTCCATAAGTTTTTGGCGATTCCTGCTCCTTTAGATTCTCTGCTCGGGAGGAGTTTCCGCGCGGATAATAAATATTGTAGGAATGATTGTTGCTAATTTGCATAAACTTTTCCTTATTTGGTTTGTAAGATTCTTAGCCCTTAATCCCTTGCAAAATCTCGCTTAAAATATCAATGGCTGCATTTTTGCGCTTTTCAAAATGCTCTAGGCTTTCGCTCTGCCCTAAATGTGTGCCTTTTTGAATATCTGTTGGAGATTCTATAATGGGAATTAGCCTTGCAATATCATTTGTGCTTTGCGCTGGTGCGCCCTCTCTGTGTCGCAATATCCAATTTGCAGCACCCACAAATGCAAAGAGATTTGAAGCCTCTTCTTTTTTGCCTTGTTCTTGTAAATCCCCTAAAACTTGCGTCATAAGTAGCTCAAATTCACTACGAGGGCTAGAATTGTTTAGATTAGAGGCTTTATTTATTTGGTTTGCAATAGTGGGATTAACCCCACTATCAATATCAATAGGTGATTTCATAGTTTTTCACTTGATATAAATTTTAAATGCAAGACTAAATAACTTTCTTGTCATTTTGACTTCTTTTAAAATTAAGAGATGTAGAATCTTAAGCAAAAAGTGTTCCTTAAGATACCAAAGAATTAAGGAACAGGGTAAAGAAATGGACTTGCTTGTCCCTTTTTTCTATATTTATTTGGGATTCTTTTATCTAAAAATAACTTAGCTATTCGCTTCTCCGCTTCACTTCCTTCAAACCAATATCTACCCTCACGCTCTGAATCTGTCCAACCTTTTTCATCTATTTTATAGACTGCTTTTACGATTCCATTGGTTACAGATAGCACATAGGGATATTTATTTGCTTTTTTAGGGTCTAGCTTCCACGCGCTTCTTGTGGCTTCATATCTACCTTTTTCGCCACCGCCTAGCTCATCTATAACTTCTTGTTTAGTTTTAATGATAATAAACCGCGGAGTATTTTCATCTTCTTTAAATACTTCTGCGCTTAAGTCGCGTTGTAAAGTTATGGCATTGCATACACCATAATCATCGGATTTTACACCATTTTGCTTGTTTGTAAGGTTATCTAATCCTATAAACTCTATCAATGTAGCCTCAACCAACTTCGCCTCTTCATCACTCATTCCGTGCCTTTGAATGATATGAATCACACTTAATCCCGCTTCTTTGATTTCTCTAATTGTTTGATACTTTAAATTTTCATCCTCTTTCTTATCTTTTAAAGCGCATTTTAAATGCTCAAAAATTCTATTGCCCTTACCTTTGCCTACATAAAATGTTTTCCCATTTCTTGGGTCAATCAGACGATAAACATAATATCTTAGCTGTTCTGTAACTTCTGGAGTAAAACTTGAAATTTCTTGTGTTTGCATATTCTTCCTTTTGTGCTATTATAAATCTAAATAAGTTAATTTTTATTGTTTATTCTATGCGAAACATTGCTTTAAACCAACACAGCAAAAGCAACGATTCCACTTAAGCCCATACAACCCCCTACTCACTTTGCGATTCTAACTCTTTTATAAACATTTCATCAATCCCGCGACTAAGACTCATTCCAAAAAGCAGAATCGCCCACGAAAGATACACCCAAATAAACAAAAAAAGCAAAATACTAAAAGAGCCATAAAGCGTCAAATAGGCTTTGTTATAAAACACATAATACACAAAGCCCCATTTACAAAGAGACCACAAAAGCGCGGTAATAAGAGAGCTTGTCAGAGTATTTTTATTGCTAATTTTTGTATTTGCCGAGATTTTAAAAAGCATAAAAAACACTGCCCATACGACAAAATAAGGCATAAGCTGAAAGAACCAAGTAATAGAAGTGCTATAACCTAATTCCTGCAAAAGTGCGTAGGCTTTCGCGCTCAAATAAAGAGAAAACAAAATCCCAAGCGGAAAAAGCGTCATACAAGTCCAATATACTGAAATAGAATCCCAAAAACCGCGCGCTTTAGAGTGAAAAATTTTTCCTGCAATATCTTGATAATTTTTAAAAAACAAAATAGAAGTTACAAACGCATAGATAAAACCCATTCCGCCTAGTTTTGTAGAGTTTTGCAAAAAACTATCCATATAGCTTAGAAAAACATCTGAATGCGTGGGAATGAAATTTGTAATGATAAGATTCTTGAAACTCTCTAAGTATTCCTTGAACTCCGGCATCGCCGCCACGAGAGAAAACACAATCAAAAGCATAGGCAAAAGCGCAAAAATCGTATAAAAACTAAGGCTTGAAGCAAAATACAGCAAATCGCCTTTCAAAAAAATATACAAATAGCGCACAAGCAACCATAATTTTCTACCAATTGTTTTTAACAAATCCTTGCTTAAGAAAGATTGGAATCGCGAAAGATTTTCATCACTCATCTTGGATACATTCATCACTTGCGATTCTAAATCCTGTTTTTTGGGCGATTCCATTTATCTTATCCTACTCACAGCTCGTTGCGATTCCATATCCATAGGACTTAATCCGCTCTACTTCCTCTTTTGGTGTATTACCCTTAGTAGTTAAGTAGTCGCCCAACACCACCGCGTTAATTCCGCATTCAAAGAGTGCTTTTTGCTCCTTGCCAAACACGCGCTCCCGCCCTCCTGCAATCATCAAACGCGCATTGGGCAAATACTCTCGCGCTAATCTTACACATTCTAATGCCTCCTCTTGGCTTAAAATTTCTTGACTTAAGGGCAAGGCGGGATTTGGTATAAAGAAATTAATCGGGGAACTATGGGGCTTTAGAGTTTGCAAGGCATAGAGTAAGTCCATTCTATCTTGCCAACTCTCTCCTAAGCCAAAGATTCCACCGCTACACAAACCCAATCCTGCTTTTAAAGTGTTTTCACAAGTCTCATATCTTTCTTTAAAGTTATGCGTTGTGCAAATTTTGGGAAAAAAGTTTTGACTTGTTTCCAAATTATGATTATAGCTCGCAATCCCCGCATTTTTAAGCTCTGTCAGTGCCTCTACACTTGCGATTCCATTGCAGCCAATCAAATGCAAATGCAATCCCTCTTTAACAATCGCACGCGCAGCTTCTGCAATATATTCTGTCCGCTTAGAGTCTAAAGTGCGCCCACTTGTAACAAGACAGAATCCCAATGCTCCATTTTCGCTTGCCCTCCTTGCTTCCTCTAAAATCTGCGGAATCGGCTTGTATTTATACTTGTCAATCTCTGCATTATATTTTGCACTTTGAGTGCAATACGCGCAATCCTCTGCACAGCTTCCGCTAGAGACATTGCAAATGCTACATAAGAAAATTTCATTCATTTAAGATTCCTTTATCACTTCTTCGCGCCCGCTAAGGCTTTGAATTTTGATACTTGGATTCTTGAAATAAAAAACAGCGAAATCCGGATTTGTCGGGCTTACATAAATTTCTTTTACCAAAGGATATTTTGCAAACATTGCTTCTTTGACTGCCGCATTATCCTCAAAGACGATTTCCGCGCGGATTCTTATCCAAGTTTCTTTAGAATCAAAAGCGCAAAGCTCTACATTAGAAAAATTCTGTATATGCTTCACCATTCCTTTGGTTTTAGAAGTGCAATAATACAACTTGCCTTGATAAAATAATGGCGACTGAATCGGGCGCACGCGAGGATTCCCACAAGTGCCTTTGGTTGCCAAAAACCCTACATTTTTGTCTAAAAAATCTAAAATTTCTTGTGTCATTTTCTCTCCTTAATTGGATTGTGTATCATCCATTCTTGCTTTACACTCGGGATTGGAGCATTCTAAAATGGGCTTATTTCTAAATGTCCTGCGCATAAGCAAGGAATTACACTTGGGGCATTTTTGGTTTATTGGTGGAAATTTGGCTATAAAGTCGCATTTAGGGTGATTTTTGCAACTATAAAATTTCCCATATCTCCCATTCCTCTCCAAAATATTTCCACCACATTTTGGACATTTCACACCCTCTAAGGCTTGTGGTGCGCTCCTTTGGCTTGGATTTAGAGGCTTTGTATTTTTGCATTCTGGATAACCGCTACAGGCGAGAAACTCTCCGTTTCTACCGCGTTTTTTTACCATTTCCTTGCCGCATTTTTCACAAACACCAAAGTTTTGGGATTCCTCATTAGAGGGATTGAATTCCTTTTGAATATATTTACATTTTGGATAGCCACTACAACCCACAAACTCACCATATCTGCTATTTCTTCGCACCAATTCCTTGCCACAAAGCGGGCAAGTTTCACCTGTGGGAATTGCTAATTTTTGGCTTTGAATCTTTGTTTTGCCCTCGCTAATCTTTTGGATAAAAGGCTCATAGAAATGCCACAAAAGTTGTTGCCAATCCTGCTTAGATTCTGCCACTTCATCAAGCTTTTCCTCCAAATTTGCAGTAAATTTGGAATCCACAATTTCATTAAAATGTTGTTCTAACAATTCCACCACTTTAAAAGCCACTTCTTGAGGCTTGATTTGCTTTTTTTCAATCGTGATATAATCCCTTGAAGTCAGCAAAGAAATCGTTGGGGCATAGGTGCTAGGGCGTCCAATACCTAATGATTCCAAAGTTTTAATCAAACTTGCTTCAGAGAATCTTGAGGGAGGCTCTGTCTCACGCTTTTCGTCCTTGCATTTTTCTAATTGCAACGCACTCCCAACCTCCAAAGTCGGCAATAATTTGTCCTTATCCTCATTGCCTAGCACACGATAAAAGCCATCAAAAAGCAACTTACGCCCGCTTGCCTTTAAAAGTGCTGTGTCGCTACGAATCCATAGATTTTGCAATTCAAACTCCGCATCGCTCATTTGGGACGCAAAGAATCGCTTGTAAATCAAGGAATAGAGCTTGAGTTCATCGCCTTTTAAATACTGCGCGGCAATTTGCGGTGTGAAATCCATTAGAGTTGGGCGAATCGCCTCGTGTGCCTCTTGCGCGCCCTTTGCTTTAGTTGCATAAATTTTGGGTTTGGTTGGCACATATTCCTTGCCATAGGTTTTCACAATCAGCTTGCGCGCCTCCTCTTGCGCAATTTTTGCGATATTTAAACTATCGGTTCTCATATAAGTAATCACGCCCATAGAGCCTTTATGCGTCATCACCCCTTCATAGAGTTTTTGCGCAGTTTGCATCGTGCGTGAGGGAGAGAATCCCAGCATAGAACTTGCGCTTTGTTGCAAGGTAGAAGTCATAAAGGGTGGCGGGGTAGAGGTTTTGCGTCGCTTGGTTTCTATATTTTGTATGCTAAAGCTTGATTTTTTAAGAGATTCTACGATTTCTTTTGCCTCTTTTTGCGTTTTAATGCTCAATTTGTCTAGTTTTTTGCCTTTAAACTCTACCAATTCTGCCTCTATACCATTGGCTTTCTTATTCAATGCAGCAAAGCTACTTTCAATCGTATAATAAATAATAGGTTTAAAATTCAGAATCTCTTTTTCTCTATCTACAATAATCTTTAGCGCGCTGCTTTGCACTCTGCCCGCACTTAATCCGCGCTGAATCTTAGAGGCAATCAAGGGACTTAAACGATACCCCACGATTCTATCTAGCAGCCGCCTTGCTTGTTGCGCATTGACTTTATCCATATCAATAAGACGCGGGTGTTTCAAAGAATCCTCAATCGCCTTT
Organism: Helicobacter sp.; assembly: GCF_029067145.1. GTDB lineage: Bacteria > Campylobacterota > Campylobacteria > Campylobacterales > Helicobacteraceae > Helicobacter_D. The sequence goes on from NZ_JAIEFA010000016.1 coordinate 12,363, forward strand.
TGCGTGATTTCGTGGAATACAATTCTAGGTAGCTTATGCGGGTCTTTGTCAATTGCTGTGGCGATATGATAGCCAATAGCCTCTCCCTCTCTGTCCTCATCGGTTGCGATATAGATTTCTTTTGCATTTTTTGCTAGCTTCTTTAGCTCACTCACCACCGCTTTATGCGATTCATCAATTTTGTATTCCGGAATAAAATTTTGGTCTTCAATCTTAATCCCAAAAGTGTGTTTGGGCAAATCACGAATATGCCCCTTAGAAGCAATCACTTCATATTTATTACCCAAAAAATTCTTAATCGTCCGCGCTTTTGTGGGCGATTCTACGATAATTAAACTTTTCAAAACTCCGCCTTAAAGTTTGTAATTTAGATTTTGCTAATCATACAAAAATTTATACCCAAATTTCAAGATTTGTTTTGAATCTTTGATTTGATAATTTCCTGCCGCATCTTTGCGATTCTGCGCAGCATTTGCGACAATCCATATTGCTGCATACAAAAAGAATATCTCGTCCTTACGAGCCGATTTATCGGTGCGGCAATCTATAATCTTGTAAAAAGTAACCTTGGCAATGGAATCCCTAAATCAAGGGTGAGATTCTTAATATATAGATTGCTTCGGTTTGCCTCACAAAAACACAATGATTAGCTTTATCCCTGCATAAAATCCTGATAAATTTTCCCTCCAACTTGCGACTTTGCAAATGCGATAAAATAGGGATTCCGCACACTTGGTTTATTATATGCTAAAGGCTTTTTTGTCTCACAATCCAACATCTCTCCTCCCGTTTCCTCTAGCACAATATCGCACGCCGCGGTATCCCATTCGCTCGTGCCATTGAAGCGTGGATAAATATCTGCCTTGCCCTCTGCAAGCGCGCAAACCTTGAGCGAAGAGCCATATTTTTGCACTTTTAAATTGTATTTTTGGAAAAACTCTTGCGTCTGCTGTGTGCTATGAAACATAGAATCGCACGCTAGAATCTGCTTATCTTGCGCGATTCTATCTCCACTTAACTTATGTTTATTTTTTTTCAACCATAGAACATTCAATGTTTGTGTTTTTAACGCATTTTTTAGCTTTTCCACTTCAAAAGTAAAGCTTCCAAAACCTTTGAAAGCAATAAAAAGTTGATGAAATGCAGGCGCATACACAACGCCTAGAATCGGGCGTTGGCTGTGAATAAGGGCGATATTAATCGTCCAACCACCATTTTGCGCCAAAAAATCCTTTGTGCCATCAAGCGGGTCAATCAGCCAATAATATTCTAAATTCTTGCGCTCCTCATACTCCAAAATTGCCTCTTCGGAGCAAACTTTATAAGGAGAATTTGCCAACAACTCTTGCGTAATGAGTGCATTAGATTCCAAATCCGCCTTTGTAACAGGCGAAGAATCCGACTTTAACGCAAACTCCTCCAAACCATAATATTTTAATACCAACTCCCCCGCCCTAAGCGCGCTCAAAGCACTTTGATAGAGTAATTCTTGCATTGTCATTCCTTCGTATTGTAAGTTTAACTTGTATCAAAATTTGCATTAAATTTAAGATAAAATGGGCAATTCTGCCTTTAAAAATAATCAAATGCGATGAAATCTGCTACAATGGCAAAACAAAAAGCAAGGATATAAATTTATGGATTTTTCAAAAATCTCTGCTGTAATACTTGTCAAAAACGCACAAGCGACTTTGCAAGAATGCCTCCGCTCCATTCAATGCTTTAATGAAATCGTGTTGCTAGATAATCAAAGCAGCGATGATACCCTAAAAATCGCCCTCTCTTTTAAAGAATCTTTCTCCAATCTCCACATTCACACAAGCGAATTTATCGGCTTTGGAGCGTTAAAAAACCTCGCAATCTCAAAGGCGAAAAACGATTGGATTTTGCTCATTGACGCGGACGAGGTTTTGGAGCAAGATTTTTTAAAGGAATTGGAGCAAATGTCGCTTGATAGAGAAACAATCCTTGCTCTGCCACGTAAGAATCTCTACAAAGGCGAATGGATTAAGGCTTGTGGTTGGTATCCGGATTATGTTTTACGCGTTTTCAACAAAACTTTCACGCATTTTAACGATAATGCCGTGCATGAAAGCCTGATTCTAAGTCCAGAGGCAAAAGTTATCAAAGTACAAATTGGCTTAAAACATTATGCGTATGATAGCATTTATGGCTTACTAGAAAAAATGCAAAGATACTCCAATCTATGGGCGCAGCAGAATCTACACAAAACAACCTCTATGGGTAGTGCTTGTATTCGGAGTGCGTGGAAGTTTCTTAGAGATTATTTTTTGAAAAAAGGATTTTTGTATGGTTACAAAGGCTTTGTGATTAGCCTCTGCAATGCTTTGGGTGTGTTTTTCAAATACGCCAAACTCTATGAACTCACGCACAAGATTCCTACTTGCTCTTTAATTATCACGACTTATAATAGCAAGGATTCTTTGCGCTGTGTGTTAGAGAGTGTCAAAAATCTTGATTATCTGCCGAGTGAAGTTCTCGTTGCCGATGATGGCAGTCGTGAAGACACCGCACAGCTCATTGGGGAATATCAAAAGATTTTTCCCTGTCCGCTTTTACACATTTGGCAAGAGGACGAAGGATTCCGCTTAAACACCATACGCAATAAGGCAATTAATGCCGCGAGTGGAGAATACATTATCCTCATTGATGGAGATATGGTTTTAGAATCCCATTTTATCAAAGACCATTTGGATTTTGCAAAGCATAAAGTCTTTTTGCAAGGCTCTAGGGTTATACTAGATAAGCAAATAAGCGAAAAAGCAATGAGGGGGGGGGCAGAATGAGAAACTCTCTCATCATTTTAAATCCAAACGATGCGCCTTGCTCTCTAGCCTTATTTACAAAACTTCCAAAGTTCAAGCAAATATTTTTGATAAAAGCGAGCTTATCAAGGGCGTTAGAGGTTGCAATATGAGCTTTTTTAAACAAGATTGGAAAGACTTAAATGGCTTTAATGAAAACTTCAAAAGTTGGGGGCGAAAGGATAGCGAGTTTGTCGCGAGATTCCTCTTTAATAACGGAGAATTAAGAAGGCTAAAGTTTAAAGGAATCGCCTATCATCTCTACCACCAAGAAAACAACAAGGCAAATCTATCCCAAAACCACCAAATGTATTTACAGACTTTAAAAAATAAAACAATCCAATGGAATCCTCAATGAAAATTCTCATCACAGCGAATGATATTACAATCGGTGGTGGCGTGGAACGGGTGGTCTGCAACCTTGCAAATGCCTTTGATGAAAGCGCCTTTGATGTAGAGATTCTAAGCTTTTATAAAAAAAACGACAAATGCCCTTACACGCTTAATCCAAACATTGCCTTAAGCTTTTTTCCAAACACACTTAATGTGCATACCAAGCACCCTTTGAAGCGATTATTCAACAAAACAATCTATCGTTTTTTTGTTGCTCACAAAATGAAGCAAATGTTTAAAGATAAAGACATTATCCTCTATAATTGCTACTTTTTTCCCTATTTTAAGAATAAAAATACAAGGTATTTTAAGATTCATCATCAAGTCTTTAAAAGAAGTTGGACATACAAAAACAAACTTTTTGATTCTAACATTATTTTAACAAGCAAACAACTCGCACTTTGGCAAAGCAAAATAAAAAATGTCCAAATCATACCAAATTTCCTAACGCAAATCCCCAATAAAAACGCCGATTTATCCCAAAAGATCATTTTATCCATAGGCAGAATGAGCAAAGGTGATGAAAAACGCTTCACAAGTTTAATTGAAATTTGGCGACTAATTCAACAAGATAAAAGCCTTCAAGAATGGAAACTTCATATTGTAGGCGAGGGGGAAGGTAAGCAAGAGCTAGAGCAACTCATCTGTAAGCAAAACCTTCAAGATTCCATAATCCTTAAGCCTTTCACCAAAGAAATAGAAAAAGAATATTTAAACGCAAGCGTGTATGCAATGACAAGCAAATATGAGGGATTACCCACCGTGCTTTTGGAGGCTAGCTCCTATGGAATGCCTTGTGTATCCTTTGATATTCTAACAGGTCCAAGCGACATCATAGAAGATGGCAAAAGTGGCTTTTTGGTTGCGGATAACAATTTGTCAGCCTATGCGCTCAAGTTGAAACTTTTAATGTACGATGAAACCTTGCGTCAAACCTTTGGTAAAAGAGCAAAAGAAATCACAAAAGAAAAATTTTCTAAAGAAAAAATAATGCAGCAATGGAATACCCTCTTTAACTCCAAATAATACTTTGCACCCCTAAACGAAATATCATATTATGGATTGCAAAACTTGCATTTGCAATGACGCGCAAGGGTGCGAAAGCCTACTCCATTCTTGAGAGATGATGATATTTCAAAAAGGCTTTTTGCACCTTGTGGATTTTCAAAAGCACACTTAATGCTCCCCGTTTTCTCCTCCTTGCATAGAAAATCATCTCCCCCACAATCAGACAAAGCCCAAAAGCCTCATCAGGGATTCCATTTGCACTTTGCAACACCTTCAAATCCTCTTGCGGATTGGCTATCAATGAGCGGATTTTAAAAATACCAAATAGGCTTTTATAGTGTTCCAAAGCCTCCGCTCCAAGCCCTGCTTGAATCAAATAATCCTGCGCTTTCTCTTTGCTTGCTAGCAATTCTTGCCCAAATGCAGGGGTTTTAGCCGCATAATCCCACCAAAGCGCACTGATATTTCTGCCCTCACTATCCAAATACGATTTTAAATATTTCCAAGGCTTTTCCCCGAAGTGTAGAATCTTAGGGCTTTTGAAGCTTTTTGTAAATTCCGCTCTTGTGTAGTTTAAGCGGTTGGGATTCTCATCTTTGCAAATAGCATAACAAAAACTTATCGTCTGAAAGTTATAGGCAAAAGGGAGTTTCAGCACTTTATCCTGCGGAATCGTAGCATTGAGCAAATCTTGGTCTGCTGCAGTAATATAAGTGCAGCAAGAGGCTAACTCCTCACATTTGTTTTCTATTGCATATTTTCTGTATTCTTTGGCGTTAAGAAGCAAAAATCCAGAGTTAAAGTAATTTTCGTCAAAAAAATGAAGTTTTTTTTGCCCTTTTTGCACAAATTTAATCTTGCGGTTTTTCGTGCCACAATCCCCCACAGCAGCGACAATCTTATCACTTAAATCTAGCGCAAACAACTCCCTAATATCAAATAAACAGAGCATATCCGAATCCAGATAAAGGCATTTTTCAACTTCCCTATTCAAAAAAGCGTCCATTTTTAAACGATAATAAGGCAAATAATTGCTATGTGCCGCACCACACTTAGGAAATCTCTCAAAATCATACTCTTGCATAATATGGACTTGGATTGTGCAAGGATAAATTTCAGTCAAGGACTTTTCAAGCCCCTTTAGCTTCTCCCTTGCTTGCTCACTCACAGAATCGCTTAAAATATGAAAAATATAACCCTCTTGCCTCTTGCTCAAGGATTCCACTTTAAGATTCCTAATTGCGCTATTATCCCCCATATTAGAGGATTGGCAAAGTCTTTCAAAACCCTTTGAAGTGTCGGTGTTTTGGACAATACTTGCAATCAAAACCGCAGTGTATGGAATATAGTTCTCATCAGCACTAAAAACAATATGAAACATTCAAAAAACCTTTAAATGGAGATTTAAGCAATTTGTTTTTAAGCCCTAAACGACAAAAAAAGCCTTTATTTATGCTCTTTTGCAAATCTAAATAATGAATTTTAAGGTTGCAAACTGCTATTCCAATGAATACATTATGACTTTTCAAAGGAATCTGTGGCAAATGCTTTAAAAAATTTATTGCAAAAAGCAAATTTTGCAAACATAAAGCAATTTTAGATAAATTCGTCTTTTCTTGAGTTGCTGAATTTTCATTGACATAATAAATATAAAGGGGCTGATTTAAAAGCTTAACTTTTTTTACATAGGATAGACAAGATATACTCACCATCGCATCTTCTGCCATTAAAAGCCTCTCTTGAATATTTTTTAGATTTTGTTCAAGGTTTTGGATAAAGATTTCTGTTTTAAATGCCTTGTTACACAGAGAGTTAATGAGATTGCTACCTCCATTATCAATCCACAATTTTTCAAATTCATCAAGATTCAAAGATAAATCCTGATTAAACCAAGAGTTTTCTTGATATTGTATCTCTCCCTCTTGACGTTTAAATTGAAAAATACATAAATCTATTCCCTCTTGAAAGCTCAAAGCAACTTCCTTACAAGCATTTTTCTCCAAAGTGTCATCAGAATCTAAAAACATTAGAATCTGCCCCCCCCTCTATTAGCATATATTGCCCCTTTATTCCTACACGCAAAGGGACCTAGATTGCTGTCATTTTCTATCAAATGTATTCTCTCATCTGTTTGACAAAATTGCTTAACAATTTCTATGCTTTTATCCTCTGATTTATCATCTACAACAATGATTTCTATATTAGAATAAGTTTGCCTTATGCAGCTCTCCAATGCCCTTGCGATGAATTTTTCGGCATTGAATAGAGGGATAATAATAGAAATTTTTAGCATTCTATCTCCAAATCACTTTTAAAATCAATTTCGCACCAGCCACCATTAATCATCACTGCCCCTGCGCCACCAAATCTATCAATCAAACCCTGCAAAAAGCTCGTCATATACATATTTAAAAAATCCTTGCCATCATACATTGCGCCTCTATCCAAGCTATCATAAAATTCTAAAACTTGTGGCAAAAAGTGGTGAGAAAACTTAAAAAGCCCAATGTATTGCCCCTCTATCTCCTCATAACTCTTAGGTTTTTTGCCAAGCTCTAGGACTTTGCCCTCTTTTATCTTTAATGTCTCTGCGTCCAAAAGCGGGTTTGCAAATCTCTTTTCCCACAATGTGCGCCAATCTTTATCTACTACAATACTCAAAGGCTCTTGCGATTCCACCAATGCGCGCACAATCTCTGTGCTATACACAATATCTGCATACGAAATAATCAAGTCCTGCTTTTCTTTCACACACGATTCCAAAAATTCACGCGCACAAAGCATTGTTTGCACCATATTTGTTTTATCATAATTTTTATTTTGATAAAGATTTTTTATAGAAAATTGCGATTCCACATAGATTTTTAAAACCTCAAACAAATATCCGCCCACTACCGCAATTTCACTAACTCCAGCCCCTCTCAAAGCGTTTATTTCATAGTCAATAAGCTTCTTACCCCGATATTCCACCATACATTTTGGATTATCCTGCGTCAAAGGCATAAGCCTCGAACCAAATCCCGCCGCTAAAATCAATGCTTTCATAACTTTCCCTTTAAATTTATCTATCTTTCAACAACTACTTTCAACCCTATTCACAGAACCAATTGCCTCTAACCACTCTTGAAAGATTCTATCTTTTTCCATACCATTTTTTCGCTCAATGTGCCACATTAGAGCAAAAATTGGCTTATGTTTAGTTTTAAATGCTTCTACGCTACAATCCTCCGATTTTACCAAAGCTTCTAAGCAATCTCCTAAATCTCTAATACCATAGTTATGAAAAGAATTGACTTCAAATTTCTCCTTATTGCGGACATCAAAAACTTGATGATTGCCAATGTGTCCGCTTAAGAATTCCAACTTTGCCCCAAAATAATGTGCTATCATTTGCGCACCACGACAGATTCCAAGCAGAGGCAGATTATACTGCAAACAATGCGTAAGTATTTGCACCTCATATTCATCGCGCATAGCAGAAAGCGGATTAGGATTTAAAGAGTTTAAATCATTTCCCCCACTTAGAATCACACCGCTTAAACTCTCCCCTAGAGATTCCGCATAGGTGCCAAAAGGAATCGCGTAGCTTAGAGGCAGAGGCAAAAAGCCCTGCAAATGTTCCTTAAAAAACTCTCCCCACTCTACACTTAAAGCCTCACGCACCTCATAATAACTCGTATTTTCTAGCAATCTTTGCGTAATACCAATAAACTTCATAAGACTACGATTTGCCCACTTTCACAATCTAGCTTGATGCGCTTTGCGTTGAGAAATTTGCTAAAGTTTTCCTCGCCTACGCCAATTGCAGCGGGCAATCCAAGCTCACTTGCGCGAATTGCCATATGCGAGTTTGCCCCGCCATAGCAAGTAATCAATCCCGCAATATTTTTTGCAAACAAATAATCAAATCCGGGGTCTGCGGATTTAATCAGCACGATTTTACCTTCTAACTCTGTATCGCTTAAATCATTAGTGAGCGCACTCACAGACTTTTGCGTGATGAAGTTTGGCACAATCTCCGCACTTAAAAAACTCACGACCTGCTCCGCATTCGTGAGCAACACAGGCAGTTTCACGCTCAAAGTGAGGGCGTATTCCTCCTTGTGCCTTTTGATTTCCTCCAAAAATCTTTCCTTTGGATTCTTAGAATACAGCGAAGCATAAAGGTTTAAGATATTTTGAATATCCAAATGCGCCATTTCCTCTTTTGGGATTCCATAATAATCCCCAAGTTCGCCAATAAGGTTTAAAGCACGGGAGAGCAGTTTGGTAAATTCAAACTTCGCATATTCTCGCCCCTCAATCGCACGTTTTAAAAATCCTAAAAACTCTTTTGCGCTAATCTTTAGCCCGTGTTCGCTTAAAAGATTCTCTAAAGATTCTAACTTTTTAGAATCTAGCACAAAGGCATTTTCATTTAAATCCAAGTTTTGTTTTGTTTTTAAATCAAAATAATTTTCAAAATCCTCATCATAACGTGGGCTTAAGATATTATAAGTGCTAGGGCGCAAATGCCCAAATTTACTTAAAAACTCTGCTTTTGTTTCCTCTGTAAGCGTGGCAACACTTGAGGCTAACTCCTTGCTCACCGTGTTAAGAGAATTTAAAAATGCCTGTTTTTCCGCTAAGCTAAAAAACCCAATTTCTACAAGAGAATTAAGCATAGCAACTGCCACAAACCCAGCCCTTGCAATCCCAGCAAAAGGCAAAGTCCCATATCTCTTACAAGATTCCAAAAGCCAATAAATCTTATCCAAATTCGGCAAGTTGGAATCCTCTAAATCCCTGCAAATTTGCTCTAACTTTGCAATTTTCTTTAAATCCTTGATATACAAGCCTTTTTTAGGGTTAATAATGGAGTTTGTAAGCTCCAAAAGTGCAAATTCTAGCCTTTTAATCTCATTTTCATTGAATCCCTTTGCAAGGAGATTCTTTAATTTGCTTTGAATATTAAAATCATAGCAAGAAAACACAATATTAAATTCTATCTTGTCGTGAAAATGCGGGTTTTCCTCTAGCGTATCTAAATAATATTCTACTAATTTACTTGCGATTTTTTTATCCAAAGTTTTGGGGACAAAAGAATTAAAAGAGAGGCGTACATCAATGTATGGAATCCCCAAAAATGAGTGCATAAGCGGGTGGGAGCGTAAATTCAGATAACCATAATTATCCCGCTGATACGCCCAAATGTTATCGGTAATGATTTCTTTATAAAGGCTTAGAGCCAACCGCTTAGGTTTCAGCCCCAAAATCTCGGCGGGATTCCAATCGGGCATTACGCCAAAAATCGCTCTTTTGCCATAAATATCTGGCGTTTGCTTTTGCAGAGATACAATGCGCTTTTGCAATCTCTCTAGCGCACTAAATGGTAGGGCTTCATAGAGATTCAGCTTATCCTTCACTACAAGCGGACGCACTTGCAGACAATACAAATTCCCTTTAGAATCTATCGCAAATTCCACATCTAAAAAAGGATAATCAAAAAGGAATTCTAGCTCCCTTAGCATTAGAATAATAGCTTTTAAAGTGCTTTCTTTTGGCAACTCCGCTTCTTTGTGGGCAAAAAAGCTTAAGCCTTTCGCGCTTCCATCAGTAATTGCACTATTTGAGCCACTCTTATCCCATTCAATGCAATAATAAGGCGCAAGTGTATCCTTATCCGCACTCATCGCCACGCCACACATCGCAATATCCTCTAGCATTGGCTGAATGAGAATCTCATCATCACTTTTTGGCATAGACGCCCCGACTTTACGCAGGGCTTCCAAAAGCGCGTGGGATTCCACACTCACATTTGCAAGACTTAAAAATGCCCCCGCATTAGAGGATTCCGCACTATCCTCACTTTTGGAACTGCTACGAACGATAAGTTTTACTTCTGCATTCCCTTGCACCAATGCTTGAATGGATTTTAAAACGCTTGTCTGGTTGTCCTGTATTTGTTCTAAGCTTGTAATAAAAAGCGGTAGAATCTTGGCACTTTTGAGGCGAGATTGTAGAGAAAATAAATTTTGGGCTTTGGAGATAAAAGATAAGGGTTGCATTATTTGCCTTAAAAATTTAATACAAGTTGGCATTATATCTAAAATTATATCAAAAACGCTAACCACCACGCTATTGCAATAGATTCCACGCTTTCCGTCATTGCGAGAAAATTTGAAAAATTTTCGTGGCAATTTAACATTTTAGCTTACATATTCTACTGCATCATTGCGAGACTTTGTCCGAAGCGCACACTGCGTAGCAGTTTGCCCATTTTAGCACAAATCTATAATCTTAAACTTCTTTTGTGATTCCATTATTTGATTTGCTTTTTGCAAAGTTATGGATTGCTTCGTTCATTCCACTCTCTCGCAATGACAAGGCAACAGAATTATAAGTATGCTTGATGATAGGCTTCATCATTTGCCCCACTCATTCCTTGCGATGACTACTCTAGTTAAGATTCTATACCTTTCTTGCGCTCCAACAACGTGTCGTGTATTTGATGTCAAATTCTTGAGGGAGAACTTCTCGCATTTTTGCAGTGATTTTATCAAAAATCTCTTGTCCTTCTTTAGTCTCTAAATCCCAATAAGGATTTTTCACGCTTTGCCACGCTAAGATATAGTTTTCTAAGCTTTGGTGAAAATAAAAATCTTCTTCAATATAGATAATATTATCAAAAAGCTCTTTATGTGCTTCAATAATTGGGCGTTGGTCTTCGCGTCTCACACCTCTTGTGTAGTTTGGCACGATGGAGAGAATCGCATTTTCTGCCTTTTGCTGAATGGGGTCGTTTAAGTCTCTGTGATTCCACATACACGAAAAGTATCCATTGCCTTTAAGCAGTCTATGCGCTTCTTTTAACGCCTCTGTCCTATCCATTACATTAAAGCTACTTCCAAAGGTTACCCAATCAAAACTGCCGCTTTGCAATGTGGAATCCACGCCCGTAGCCCTTACCCACTCAATTTTTGCACCTTTTGTGCGCTCTATACCAATTTCACGCATTGCGTCATTTGGCTCCACGCTCACCACTTCACAACCTCTCTCTAAAAGCATAATGCTTAGATTCCCTGTCCCTGCGCCAATATCTGCGACTTTCAAAGCTTTCTCACTCTCGCCTTTAGCCAAAGTGATAAGCATATCAATCGTTTTGGGCGCATAATTTGGGCGGTAGCTGTAATATTTTGCGTGTTTGGTGTAATCCCATACTTGTTCTACGATTCTCTTGTTCTCTTGCATTGTTGTTTCCTTTTAAAGTTGCCCAATGCAAGAGACAAGAAAAGATTACCTAGAGCCTCCTTTTAGCTTTTGTTGGACTTTCTAGCCGTCCAAGCGCGAATCTTATAAGGAATCTCTAAAGTCTCTAATCCCGAGATTTTGGATTCTATCATTTCCAAAATCTTTTTCCATCTTTGCTCCCCTGCTTGGGCTTGTATATCATTTACAGAATGCCACGCCCCAAGATAACGCGCCTTGTCCATTATCTCTATGTAGTCGCATTCCATAAAAAAGCAGTCTGTAAAATCCCCTGTGGAGACGAGGATTTCCTCCCATTTTTTCACATTTTGCGTCCCGCTACTCACTCTAGCAAGCTCTGGAACAATATTCTTAATCTCTTGTTCAATCTCATAAAATACTGAACCCTCTAGGATATTTCTAGGATTCCATATAGCAGTGAAATGGGGGGGGGGGGGGGGGGGGTGGGGGGGGGGGGGGGGGGGGGGGGGGGGGGGGGGGGGGGGGGGGGGGGGGGGGGGGGGGGGGGGGGGGGGGGGGGG
>NZ_JAIEFA010000017.1 GCF_029067145.1 Helicobacter sp.
GGAGTAATTTTGCAAATTAAAGTAAGCATTTGTTCCTATCTGCATCTGTATCTCCTTAATCCATTTATTTAAATATTATAGCTAAAACTAGAATAAGAATTTATAAATTTAATCATTCTTTACAGACAAGGCTTAAAAATTTCTTTCAAATCTAAACTTTAAAAGAATCCAATTGGTTATTTAATGCACTAGCTTTTTGGGAAATTTCTTTAGAGATTCCATCAATCAAATGCACTGCTTTGCTATTTTCATCTGTCAATCTTTGCACTTCACTGACTTGTTTTAGAATATCATTCACCGCAGTAAAAAGTTCATTCGTTTTTTGCAAAGATTGAGAAGACGCTTCTACCGCGTCTTCTAAGGATTTAACACTTGTTTCTAAATCTTCTGTGCCCTCCATTGAAGCATCTGCAATGCTGATAGTATTTTGCACATTTGCCCCCATTGCATTATTTGCGTCAGAAACAGATTGAATAATCGTATTGACTACGGCGTTGATTTCACCTAAACTTTTTTGCGTGCGTTCAGCTAGTTTGCGCACTTCATCGGCTACGACAGCGAATCCTCTTCCTGCCCCCCCTGCACGCGCCGCTTCTATATTAGCATTTAATGCGAGCAAGCTTGTATGGTCGGCAATTTCTGCAATAATGGTTAAAACACCTTTGATTTTATCTGTTTCTTGCGCAGTTTGCGAAAGACGTTCCGCAATATCACGTTCTGTGCTAACATTCCCTTGCACTTCGTTAATCACTTTTAACAAAAGCTCTTTTGTCTTAGCAAGCTGCTTAGCAGAATCTTGAATATCGTGCGCACTCTTTTGCACTAAAGCCATAGAATCATTTAGCATTAACTCAATATTATTGCCAAGCTTCGTACTTCTCTCTACAATTTGTACCAAACATTCAATGCGCTCGTCAATTTCTTTTGATGCATTAGAAAGTTGTGTGGATTGTAAAATATTTTGATGACTTGCGTCCTTCGCGTCCGCAACGGTATTGTCAATTTTTTGAATAAAGTCATTGATATAAGAACTTGCTTTTGCAATCTCATCTTCATTTTTAATTGGCAAACGTTTTGTTAAATCCCCCTCTCCTTGTGAAAGGTCATAAGCCACATTTGCAAGATTGGAAATAGGGTTAAATACCCAACGATTAAACAAAAAGAGCAACACAAGCAAGGCGATGACACTCACACTAACCATCCAAAACAGAATCGTAAGTTGAATTTCGCTAGAGCGATTCATTAACTCTTGGCTTGAAATTTGCATTTCAGCTACTCCTAATACTTCACCCACTTGTGAAGTTGCGTGGCACATCAAGCAAGATTCCTCCGCAATGAGTGGCTTTGCCATTAAATAGCCTTGGTCTTTTTCTGCTTTGTAGATTCTAATAAATTCTTTTTTAGTTTTAAAAACTTCTAAAATTTCTGGAATCGTCGTGTAAGTTTTCTTTAAACCCATTAAGTCAATGATTGCTTGAGAAGGGAAAAGCTCCATATTTGTAATACCCGGCACTTTTTTAGAGCCTTCAATAAAGCTCCCAATAATCTCTGGGTCTCCTGTATTCATCGCGATTTTTAACCCTTCAAAAAGCATTGCATTTAACTGATGAAGCTCATTTGTAGAACTACTTTTAGCAATATTATTAAATCCATTAGATAAATTATAATGCACCATTCCCAAAAGGGCTAACAAAAACACAACAATCATCACGATGATTTTAGACCGGATTGTCTTTAACATAAACGTCCCTTTCCCAACTCAAAATCCCTAGCAAAACTTAATCTTGTAAATATTGTTTTATTATATAGACGCTGCTATAAAAAACTAATTAAACTTTATTTTATCTAAAATAATTAAGTTATAAGTTTAAATTATGTTATTTTTAGATTCCAAATCTTGTGCATTTTGTGCAAGATTTTGCATAGGCAACTCTACCTTAAACTCCGCTCCTTCTTTTTCGTTAACAAAGAGGATTCTGCCCTCCATACGTTCTAAAATCATTTGCACTATCGCCAATCCCATTCCGCTACCATTTCTTTTGGTTGTAAAAAACGCCTCAAATATCTTTCTAGCTACTTCTGCACTAATGCCTCCACCATTATCTTGCACACGAATCACGCAAATTTTTGCTCCTGCAATATTTTCCTCCATCGCGCAATCAATGCGAATTTTGCCCTCTTTAATCTCTCCATTATTTAAACGCTCTCTTACCGCTTCAATCGCATTATCCAACAAAACAATCATCACTTGTTGCAATTCATTTTTATTTGCATAAATTTTCAATGATTTTTTAATCTTGCAAGGCTGCATTTTAATACTGACTTTTTTATCTACAAGCCTATAAAACAGCTCCAACATTTCCTTGATTACAAAATAAACTTCAAACTCCTCTTTATTTTTACTTGGATTATAAAACTCTCTAAATGCTTCAATTGTTTTGGACATAAAGTCAATTTGCTGTGCCATCATTTGAATATATTTTTCAAAATTTTCGCTGTTTAGTTCATCAAACCGATACATTTCTTTGAGATTCTGACAAAGTAAATACAAAGAATTTAATGGTTGTTTCCATTGGTGCGCAATATTTCCGAGCATTTTCCCCATTGCTTCTTCTTTATTTTTTTGCATTAATGCGATGTGTTTATTGTGCAATTCGTTTTCTAATTTCGCAATATCTGAAATATCCACAAACGCAAAATACAGGGTAATTTTTTGTGCAAAATTCATAAAATATATAGATACAACCACAGGCGTAATAGAATCCTCCACACACAAATCCAAGCGGAAATTTTGACGCAATTTACTTGCCTTAAGTTGTGTAATTTTCTCAAACACAGATTTTTTGTGTGCTTTATCGCTAAATAATTCTAAAATATTATGATTTAAAATTTCTTTGCCAAACAATTTCAAAGCCGCGTGATTGCGTCTAATAATCTTTAAATCCTCATCTTGTGTCAAAATAATGGCATTAAGACTATTTTCAAACAAATATTCGTGCGTATAATCACTTTTTAGTCTCTGTGCGATTTCATATTCAATCTGATTTGCAAGCTCTTTGCTCAAACTTTCAATTTGTATATTTTTGTTCAATAATTCATTCTCAAGTTTTTCCTTGTTTTTTATCTCCCCCAAAAGTCTTCTGTAATTCATAAATAGATAAACAATCACGCCAAAAAAACAAATTGCTAACCCAAAAAATAGAATCGCAAGCGAATAATTCTCATTCCAATTTGTCAGCCACTCCATTGCATCGCCCTTCATTTGATTCACTTAAATTATTATATCCTAAATTCAATATTTATGATTTTAAAGTTTTTTATTGCATTTATTTTGTTACAATTTCAGAATTTTTTAAAATAGAGGGAAGAATGACAACTGCACAAAACACAAGTCCGCTTTTGCTTGAAATTGGCACAGAGGAATTACCCGCGATTCCATTTTTAGCCGAACTTCCAAATATCAAAAGCAAATTTCAAAAAATCCTAGAAGCCAATCGTCTGCCTTGCGAATTTGACTTTTTTTATACACCGCGTCGCTTAGTGATAATTGCCCAAAATTTTCCGCAAATTCAAAATGCACAAGTGCTAGAGTTTTTTGGTCCGCCTTTAAGCATTGCTTACAAAGACAACGCGCCTACTTCAGCAGCATTAGGATTTTTCAAAAAATGTGGAATCACAGAAAAGGAAGCTACAACGACAACAAAAGACGGCAAAGAGATTCTCTACTGCCAAAAACAAGCCGAACAAATGCCAGCAATTCACCTCTTAGAGGCAATGATTCAAGAATTTTTAGAATCTCTAAATTTTGGCAAAACTATGCGTTGGGGCAGCTTGAAAGATTCCTTTATTCGTCCTATATCTTGGATTTTATGTTTATTCAACCACCAATTAGTCCCTCTCAAACTTTATGGCATAGAATCCAAAGCGCAAACTTTTGTTCATCGTAATATCAGTTTTGAACCTTTAGAAGTTCAAAATATTCCAAATTATTTTGATATTTTGTGCAATGGCGGCGTGATTTTAGACCAAACCAAGCGCAAAGAAAAAATACTAGAAGAAATTAGACAGATTGAAAGTGCCAAAGGCATTAAGGTAGAAGTTGATACAGAACTCTTGGAAGAAATTGTCAGTATCACGGAATATCCTACCGCGCTTTTTGGCGAATTTAGCGAACATTTCTTAGAGCTTCCTGCGCCTTGCATCATTACCTCAATGAAAGTTAATCAACGTTACTTTGCTACTTATAAAGATTCAAAACTCTATCACGGCTTTATCGTTGTTTCTAATAGCCTAGCACAGAATCCAAAAGCCATTGTAGAGGGAAATATCAAAGTCTTGCGCGCGCGTTTAGAAGACGCGTTGTTTTTCTATCACAACGACTTAAGAACAGGCTTTCAACCCGAAAGATTAAAGGAAGTTACTTTTGTAGAAGGTTTAGGTTCTATGTGGGAAAAAACAGAGCGCGAACGCAAAATCGTTCAAATTTTAAGCCCATTATTCCAAACACAACTCTCTGCTTTAGAGCCAAATTTCGGACTTCTTTTAGAGATTTTAGACCAAGCTACAACATTAAGCAAGGCAGATTTAATGAGCGAAATGGTTTATGAATTTACCGAATTACAGGGCATTATGGGATATTATTATGCAAAAGATTTGCGCTATGATGACAGAATCGCCCTTGCAATTTTAGAACAATATTTACCAAACTCCGAAGAAAGTGCTTTACCCTCTAACCTCATCAGCGCTTTGATTGCACTTGCCTACAAGCTAGATAATTTAATGGGGCTTTTTAGTATTGCCAAGATTCCAAGCGGCTCACGCGACCCATTTGCTTTGCGTCGTGCGGCAAATGGAGTAATTAAAATTGTTTTGCATTTTAATCTACCCTTTGATTTAAAAACTATTTTAGAAAAACTTGCTCCACTTTATAAACCTTTTGATTTAAAATTGCTTGAAAATTTTATTTTAGAGAGACTAGATTCTGTGCTAAACTTCAACGCCTCCCTTTTGCGCGCTGTTTTAGCAACAGGAGAGCGCGACTTAGTGCAAATTTCTCAAAAACTCCTTGCACTAGATTCCGCACTGAAAAACCAAGACAAGAATCTCTTGTCCCAAACTTTTAAACGGCTTGCAAACATCACAAAAGAAGTTTGTTTGGATTCTCCTTTAAGCATTAAAGAAGAAAAATTACTCGCCCCAGAAGAAATAGAACTCTATCAAGCCTTTAATGCTTGCAATCTTCAAGGTTGCGATTATGCTACACGTTTAGATTCCTTGCTCAAACTTAACCCTATTTTGGATAGATTCTTTGATAAAGTGCTTGTAAATGCTCCCGATGAGGATTTCAAAAATAACCGCAAACATTTGATTGCAAGAATTTATAAAGCATTCTTAGAGATTGCAGAGATTAAAGAAATCAGCCTGTAAGGTGTAATTTGCGCGTATTTACTGAAATTGAAATTGCAAAAATTCAACAAGCCATTGCAGAAAAAAAAGAGAAATTCCCACAAGAATGGCTTGGGCGCACGCTTGCCTACACGCCTTATCAGCCACGCCCTCTACTTGAAATCCTAAAAAAGCCTATGGATTGCGCACCTAAAATCCTCTACGACTTTTCCTTGCAAACAGCAAATACTAGCGCAACGCAAATTTCACTTTTGCAAATAGCCAAAGACTATGAAAGCCAAGCCTGTGGATTTTTTGTAGAATCTTTGGAGATTCTAACCTATATTCGCCGCTATGTGAGCATTCCGCTGATTTATGATTTTTTAATCTTAGATTCTTACCAACTTTTAGAATCCCTTGTTTATGGCGCGGATAATGTTGTTTTGCTGCCCAAATTCTTGACACAAAAAGAGCTCAAAAATCTAAGTGATTATGCTATAAAAATAGGTTTAGGTATAATCTTTCGGATAGAATCCAAAGAAGACCTTACCAAAGCAATTTTTTCTAAAGCCGATATTTTAGATTTAAATGAAAATTTTTCGCTCCTTTCTATGATTCCAAAAAACAAAATTATCCTAAGCAAGATTCCGCAAAATTCCCAAGAAAGCTACAAAGATTGCTTCAAAGCACTTGACGCTACTATTTTAGAATTATGAATTCTTGTTTTATTATTCTAAAAATAAATAAAATGAAAAATAATTTTTAAGTAATTCTTTAGAATTTTTTAGTTAAAAACCTGATTTTAAATTTTATTGATTCGGAGCAGTAATTTATGTCCTTAATGATTAATGAAGAATGTATTGCCTGCGATGCCTGTCGCGAAGAATGTCCCAATGAAGCGATTGAAGAAGGAGACCCTCATTATACGATTGACCCAGAAAAATGCACAGAATGTTATGGATTCTATGATGAACCTGCGTGCCTGTCTGTTTGCCCTGTAGATGCTATAATCTCCGACCCTGATAATGTAGAAACCCTAGAAGAGCTGAAGTTTAAACATTCTCAATTACACCAAGAAGATTAGATAAAGGCGACAAAGTGGCACAAATCACTGCAATTATTGATATTGGTTCAAACTCTGCAAGAATGGCAATTTTTGAAAAAACAAGCCATTTGGGATTCCATTTGCTTTATGAAACCAAAAGCAAAGTCCGAATCTCTGAATCCACTTACGAACATCAAGGCTATTTACAACCTAAACCAATGGAGCGTGCCCTTTGCGCTTTGAAAGACTTTTTGTGGATTGCTAAATTACACAAAGCGCGCAAGATTCTGTGTGTCGCTACTTCCGCAGTGCGTGATGCGCCCAACAAAGCAGAATTTTTAAAACTTGCAAAAAAGATTGGATTAAAAATCAAGGTTATCACGGGAGAACAAGAAGCGTATTTTGGAGCATTAAGCGCGCTGAATCTTTTATCCTATCGCGAAGGTCTTACGATTGATATTGGCGGTGGTAGCACGGAATGCGCGCTAATAGAAAATTCCAAAGTAGTGGATAAAATCTCATTAAATCTAGGAACAATCCGATTAAAAGAATTATTCTTTGACAAGGGAGACTTGCAAAGTGCAAGAGATTTTATCCAACAAACGCTTGCACAACTTCCCTCTCATTTTCATCATCGGCGAATTTTTGGGATTGGCGGGACTGCAAGGGCATTGAGCAAAATCATTCAAAAACAAATCAACTATCCACTAGATACACTACACGCTTTTGAATATGATTTTGCAACACACCACGAGTTTTTTCATAAAATTTACACAGCAAAACCCGATGAATTGCCACAACTTGGCATTCAAGAAGACAGGATTGATTCCATTCAAGGAGGAGCTCTAATCTTTCATCTTGCCCTATTGCATTTCAAAGCCGAAAATGTTGTTACAAGCGGAGTTGGGGTGCGCGAGGGTGTTTTTTTGAATGACCTTTTGCGCTATGAAAATGGGCATTTCCCTCCAAATTTCAATCCTAGCGTGCGGAATCTAAAAGACCGCTTTATTCGCGATTTCAAACAATCCAATTTACAAAAAACCCTTGCACTCAAGCTTTTTGAAGCTCAAAGAAAAATTCCATTAATCTGTGATTCCTACCAACAACATTTAGGCATTAGTGCGGAATTGTGCAATATCGGAACCGCGCTTAATTTTTATGAAAAAAGTCATCACGGAAATTACATTTTATTTAATGCCCTAAGTTATGGCTTAAGTCATCAAGACCGATTGTTGATTGCAACACTTGTAAAGTTTGCTTCCAAAAAGATTCCACAGACTTTAACTTATGCTAATTTATTGCCCGAAATCAAAACAATTAAGATTCTTAGCTTTTTTGTAGGGCTTTGTGAAATCCTAAGCCAAAATCAAATGCCAAAAAACTTTCAATTCTCCTTTGAATCAAGTCAAAGTGGATATATTTTACAGATTACACATTCGGAGCTTTCCTATCTTGTGCGAGAACAAATTTCTAAACTAGTTCCTCCAAGCCCTATTACAGAAATTGTATGGATTCAAACCAAAAGCTAACCTATGAAAACTCCGCTGAAAGTCGCTATTGTCCGCTTAAGCTCGCTTGGGGATATTATCCATAGTGCGAGCTTATTGCCGCTACTTCTTGAATCCCTCAAATCAACTTATGCAGTTACCTTGCATTGGTATGTTGATAGAATCTTTAGTGAGATTTTGGAGGATTCCCCTTGGATTGATAAACTCATTGCATTACCCTTAAAAGAAGCGATTGCTTCTAGGAGATTCTATACTTTGCAGGCAATTTACCACACGCTAAAGCAAGAATCCTATGATATTGTATTGGACTTGCAGGGTTTGTTAAAGTCTGCTTTGATAAGCAAGCTTTTGCCAACAAACAAAATTATAGGATTCCAAACCACCAAAGAATCGCTTGCAACCCTTTTTTATCATCAAAAAATCCCAATCCCTTATGAAGAGCATATTTTATTGCGCAATGCAACCTTAGCTTTTAGTGCATTTGGCTTGACAATTCCCACTTTGGAGACTTTGAAAAACCCTCAAAATTTCTTAGGATTCCAAGAATCTCTCCTACCTTTTAACTTGCCAAAAAACAAAAAAATCCTTTGTGTGTTAGAGACTTCCAAGCCTAATAAAACTTATCCCATAGAATCTTTTGTAGAACTTGCCTTACTCTTCAATGCACAATCCTACACACCACTTTTCCTAAGTCGTGAAACCTTAGAGATTCCAAACCCCAAAAATGCAAGACTCCAAAGTATCCATAGCTTAAATTTAAATCAAATCAAAATGCTCATAGCGCAAATGGATTTAGTCATCGGGGGCGATACAGGCATTACACATCTTGCTTGGGCATTCCATCGCCCCTCTATCACGCTTTTTGGAGCGACACCTGCACAAAGATTCAACCTTAGCACACAACAAAATCTTTATCTTAGTGCCAATGAACAAGCAAATTACCAAAAAGATGATTTTAGCATTCGCGAGATTCCTCCCTCTCATATCTACACACTTGCTTGTGAGATTTTGGAGGGGAATCCTAAGCACCAAACAAAAGAGAAGCAATGAAATTTTTTCAACTCTTTAAAGAATTTTTATTTCTTTCTTTTTTTCAAGGATTGGGCTATTTCTTTTTATATTTGCCTCATTTCTTGCGCTTTGGCTTAGCAAAAGGAATCGCATTCTTTTTGTATCTACTAGATTCTAGGCGCAAGTTTGATTTGCTAACAAACTTGGATTTTGCCTACAATCATTCCCTAACCAACGCCCAAAAACAAGAGATTTTGAAGTGTAATTACCTCAATCTCGTATATAATTCCATCAGTTTTTTTATACTCTCTGTCAGCACCAAAGAGCGAATCCTCCAAACAACGCGTTTTGAAAATGGCGAAATCATAGAATCCCTGCTAAAAAATGGCGAAAAAATCATCTTTGTTACCGCGCATTATGGCAATTGGGAATACACCACTCCCGCCTTTACCTGTCATTTCAACCACCCCATTACCGCTGTGGCGAGAATGACACCAAGTGCATTAGTAAATCGCTACCTTTTAGAAACGCGCTCTAAATTCCATATCACGATTCTTAATAAACAAGGCGCAATGCTAGGGCTTGTCAAAGCACTCAACAAAACAAAAGTAGTTGGGGCTGTAACAGACCAAAATACCGCCAAGAGTGATGGGCTATTGGTAAGGTTTTTTGATAAAAATGTCCGACACACACCCATTGCATCTCTTCTATCCTTGAAATATCACGCCAAAATCGTGCATGCTTTTGCTTCCTATTCGCAAGATTATCGTCAAATCCTCATCAAGATTCTGCCTCCCATAGAATTTCAAGAAACAGGAGACTTACAAACCGATATTCAGAATCTAACCCAAATCCAAAGCGATGTTTTAGAGCAAGCTATCCGCGAAAACCCAAAAGAATGGCTATGGTTTCACAAAAAATTCAAAAATCAATACGAGTATATCTATGAAAATTCTCATCATCAAACTAAATAAAATCGGCGATGTTTTACTCATTAGCCCGCTTTTTTCTAATCTAAAAGCCCATTATGGAGAAGAATGTATCCTTGATATACTTGTTAATGATGGCACACAAGGCGCGATTAGTCGCGAGCATTTACGCAAGATTCACTGCCTAAGACGTCCCAAAAATCCTTGGCAAAAACTACAAGCCGAAATCTCCTTACTCTATGCCATCAAGCAAGAAAAATATGACATAGTAATGGGTTTAGGCAGAGGGGAGCGCACAGCTTTTTTAAGTTTTTGGAGTGGAGCTAAGATTCGCGTTGGATACCCTCCTAGTAGCTTTTGGTCTAAATCCATTTATAACTTAAAGTTGCTCCAGAAAGGAGGACAACATACGATTGAGTATAACCTAGAAGCCTTGCGTGCGCTTGGGATTCCTATTCTTTCTAAATGTGTCCGTGCAAATATCGCGCTAGATTGCGAGAAATTTAAGAATCTCCCGCAACATTTTGTGCATTTACATCTCTTTAGTAGCTGGTTTTTTAAATGTATGGAGGATAGCTTTTGCGCAAAAATCATTGATTTCATCACTCAAACCTACCAACTCCCTTGCATACTCACCGCTTCAAATGACCCAAGGGAATCCGAAAAACTTCAGCACATTTTGCAGCTAACCCAAAGCAAGCCCATCGTGTTTAATGGTAATTTACGCTTAAGCGAAGTATCTTTGCTAAACTCCAAAGCCCTAGCATTTGTCGGTGTAGATACAGGCGTTATGCACTTAAGCGCGGCGAATGACACTCCAACTTTTGCATTTTTTGGTCCAACATCACCTATTACTTGGGGTCCTTGGGATAATGCCTTGCAAGATTCTACTTATCTTGTACGCAATGGAATCCAAAGCATGGGGAAACACTGCGTCTATCAAGAGTCGCTGTCTTGCGTGCCTTGTGGCAGAGACGGCTGCAATGGAAGTAAAAAGAGTGATTGTTTGCTTAGTAAGCTAGATGAAAATCTTGCACTCAAAACCTTGCAAGAATTTTTAACCCCCTTGCTAAAGCCTACTAAATCGTAATAATGGAATCCTCGCTAAGTAGTGTATTAAGCGTGTTTTGCATATTCCCAACACTTCCAACTTTTAGCATATCAAGCACATTAAAATGCCCCAAACAAGTTTGGCAAGAATAAATCGCTACACCCTTTTCCTCTAAACGCTTCAATGCTTCTACGCCCTCACTATCTGTTGTGGCTAACAAAACTGCGCGATTAAGCAAATACATTGCCTTAGGTTGTTTATCCATTGTTAAAAGCGTCCCTAAAAAGCTTAGCATAAGCTTTCTTCCAAGCTCTCCGCGCTCTCCAATCCCATCGTCTTTTAGCAAGAATACCTTACTCATCTTTACTCCTTAAATTGAAAATTATATCCAAAATTTTTTGCTCTGCGCCCAAAATTTTTGCCTGAAACAAAAAGATTCTAAATTTCTTTGGAATCCCTAAACAACGATATTTTTCGCGTAATTTTTTGGGAATAATTACCAAAGGATAAGTATAAGTGGAGAGGAATATTTTGCCCTTTATTTTTTCTATTGCGATTTTATGCCGAAAAACTTGCGAAAAGCTTTCCTCCTCCAAAAGTTCTTTTAACTCCAATTTTTGCGCACGCGAGAGCAAAACACCACAAATTTTGCATACCAAATCCACAGATTCTAACGTGTTATTTAAAGATTCCAATTTTAACACGCAAAATTTGCCCAAAGTTGGAATCTCAAAAACTTGATTTGTATGCGCGACACTTTCTTGCTGGAATCCCCTACAAAGCTCTTTTAAGCTAAATGCGATTCCGCTTTCAAACTCGTTCAAAAGCCTTTGAGTGAAATTTATCCTGAAGTGATTGCGCCTAAAATGTGTATCAAGATTACTAAAATCCTCAAAATAAAAAATTTGATTCTTTTGAAGGTATTTTAAAATTTTCGCACGACGCACTTGCCATAGAGGACGCACAATCCAATAGCTGATTTTTTCTTGCTGAATCTCTCTAATGCAAACCCTTTCGTATTTGGGCGACATTTGCATTTTTTGCAAATTTGTTCCCTTGCAAAACTGCATTAAAAACCACTCCAACATATCATCTAGCTGATGCGCCAAAATCAGATGCGAATACCCAAAACGCGCAATCAAACTTTCAAAAAAATCATAACGCAACTTGCGTGCATTGCTTTCAAAATTATTATGGATTTTGGGTGCATACTCCACAAAACACCGCTTATTGTCCCTTAAACACAAATTTTGCGCATAAGAAACTTCCAAAACAGCCTGCTTGCGCACACCATAATTCATAATTGCCACATCAAAAGGAATTTGATAAGATTTGAGTAGGAAATACAACGCACTAGAATCCACCCCACCAGAGAATGCCAAGAGATTCCGACTCCCTCTTAGCTCCTCTACAAACTCTAATGCAATCTCAAAATTATGCGCGCCCAAGCACACAACCTAACACATTTTCTCCTGCGACTTCTGTAATTTTAACACGATAGTATCCAGCTTCTAAATCTCCCTCTATTTCTTTGTCGTTAATTAGAATCTCTCCGTCAATTTCGGGAGCAAAACGAATATCCCTCGCGCTATAAAAATACTCCGATTCTGCAGATTTTCCCTCCAATATTGCAAGGATTTCACTGCCCACCAAAGCCTTTAAATCTTTTTTATATTGCTTTAAAAAAATCTTATTAATCCGCTTCAATCGTTCATTAATCGTCTTTTGTGGCACTTGTTCTAATTGCGCACTCTTTGTTCCCTCCTCGCAAGAAAATCCAAAGAGATTCATTCTATCCAAGCGAAAAGTTTGAATCCAATCGCACAGCTCCTTAAAATCCTCCTCCTCCTCGCTTGGGTGTCCGATAATAAAACTTGTGCGCACAAAGCTATTTGGCACTGCACGCATAGCTTGCAGTAGCTCTTGAAACTCTCCTTCTCTCCCCATTGTTTTTAAGACTTTTTGACTAATATGTTGCAAAGGTATATCAAAATAGTTTTGAAAGATTGCAGAATCGCAAATTGCGGCAATTAAACGCTTGGAAGTCGTAGAGGGATAAAGATACAAAATTCTCGCACTTTTGATTTCTAATCCCTCTTTTGCGAGTTTATCTATGCTTTCAATGAGTTGCGCCAATCCGTCTCTAACCCCAATATCACGCAAATAAGAACTAGAATCCTGCGCAATAAAACTAAAATCCCTAAAGCCTTGCTTGACTAAATTTTTCACTTCTTTAAGCGTAGATTCTAAAGTGCGAGAATGCAATTTGCCCTTAAAGCTTGGAATTGCGCAAAAACTGCATTTTTGATTGCAACCCTCTGATAATTTAATATATGCGTGGATTTTAGAGCCGCTAATGACGCGCTTATGATTCTCGTTTGCTAGAAATACTCCCTTTTGACTTGAAAGAACTTTCCCATTTTTGTGCAATTCTATTAACTCATCAATCTTATCATAATCCCCTACCCCAGTGATAATATCAATTTCTGGAATCTCTTGCTTTAACTCTTTTGCATAACGTTCGCTCAAACAGCCACTTGCAACAAGAATCGCGTCTTTTTTCTTTAATTGCAAAGCATTCAAAATACTTTGGATACTTTCCTGTTTTGCTGCTTCAATAAATCCACAGGTATTAATAATCACAACATCAGCTTCGCTTAAGTTTTGTGTATTTTCATATTCACTTAAAGCCCCAAGCATTACTTCGCTATCCACTAGATTCTTTGTGCAACCTAGTGAGACTAAGTGTAATTTTTTGCTCATTTTTTTCCTAAATTTATAGAGTTTGCATTTTTTTCAAAGCTGCTTTAACCATTTCACCTACTTCGGCATTCTCCAAGTTTTTTGTTACTTTTGCAATCACATCGCTTTTGTATCCCAAAGATTCCAAAGCCAAAATCACTTGATGCAAATTAGAATCCTCCGCCACTTCCATATTATGACTTTGTGTCAATTCCAAAGACCAACCAGAAAGCTCTACTAGAATCCTACCCGCACTCTTTGGACCAATCCCAGGCACTCTTTGCATAGATTTTATATCATTGCTTTCTACAATTTTTGCAAAAGTTTGAGGACTAAAGGTGGAGAGAATCGCAATGGCAACTTTTGGACCTACGCCATTGATTTTAATCAGACGTTCAAAAAGGCTTTTTTCTATTAACTCTACAAACCCAAATAAAATCTGCGCGTCCTCGCGAATAATGTGTGAAATATGCAAAGTCAGCTTTTCGCCCACTTTGGCTTTGATTTGATTGGAGGTTTGCAAAGAAACAAACACTTCATACACCACACCCGCGCATTTTAAAGCCATACGCGTTGGCTCTTTGATAAAAATCTCCCCCTCTAATGCAATAATCATTAAGATTCCTTATAAAATGAGCTGAATTTTGCCTTTTTGATACACGACTTTAGAGGGTTCGCCGGGCTTTGGCACACAGAGTAATTCACGGCTAGGAGAATAAAAGACATAATGCACTTCATTGTAGCCAATCCAACCACTCTCTATCGTAATCGTCGCATTTTTTGTCAATTCATCTAACACATTGAGTGCTTCGCGCGCATTTTTGAAATCCATACTTAGCTCATTGATTCTTTGCCGCTTATTTTTAAGTGCAAGCACGCGTTGATGGTATTCCTCAAATTTTGCTAGCAGATAGCTAGGAGGCGTGGTTTTAGTATTTTTATAATGAATCAAAGTGCCACGAATCTCATCTGCGGTGGCTTTAAGCTTTTTAAGCTCTAAACTCTCAACTTTTAGCTCTTTTGTCATACGAATCGCTTCTTTAATGGATTCGTTTTTTTGCTTGAAAAGTGCGTTATATTTTTCTTTTCCTGCGGGACTATAATTTGCTGCTAGGAAAAATTTATTTTCGCCTTTTTCCATTTTGGTGATATGAATGCTTTTTGTTGCATACAAAAACGCATTGGAATGCAAGGTTTTAATCACAATCTCTTCTGCATAGATTTTGCCACCATAGACATGCTCTACTTCTACTTTTTTAGCTTCAATAATCCCTGTTTCAAGCATTTCTACTTTGATATACTCGCCTTTGGCATAGCCTTTGTGCGTTGCGATTTCTGCGTCATTGGCAAAGATTTTAGAGTTTTGATGCGTAAAGCCTCCAATACGCACTTCTTTTGAATTAATCTCTGCATTAGGACCGATATTCCCCTCAATATTCACTTCTCCAGCTTGAATTTTCATTCCCTGCCCTAAGGCTTCTTTCATTGCGTCTTTTTGTGTGATATTGATAATTGTGCCACTATTAATATTGCCAACGAGCGAACCGGTCGTTTTGAGTGTTACAGATTCCGTCTCTAAGGTATCCCTAACATACAAAAATCCATCTTCATATTTTAAGATTCCACCAATTGCGCTAACATAATAAATGCAGCAAGGATACTCTTTGAGCGCAATGCTCTCTTTATCATATTGCAAAGTGCAAGGTTGGTGCAGTGTTTTTGGGCTTTGGGGGATAATGTATTCTCCACGAATATTGCGCCCGGGCTTGCCTTGCAATGGCTTTTGATATTCACAAATCACATCATCTTTTAGTACCGTTTGGAATTGTCCTGTGATGTCCCTTTTAAACTCCAAATTCCCTTCAACACTTGGAATAAGATTTACGCCACTTAAAATCTTATATTTTACATCTTTTCTTAGCGGATACTCCAAAGTCTCTAAAAACTCTTCTAATGCGTTTCTTTCTTGCTCTTCGTTAAAGCATAAAATCCTATTCCGTGCCTTTTCTTTTTTGATTTGCATATACACACCATCAAAATCTTCTTTTTTATAATTAAAACCTACACGAAAAGTCAAAAACGCTTCGCTAAAGGCTTTATCCGCAGTAAAATGGAATCGCGTCTCCTTGCGTTCTTTTTCTTTAATCAAAATACAATAACGTTGATTCATCACGAGATTTGGTTCTAGCATATTATCCCGATTGCTAAAAAACGCATCTACTTCTTGTGCAGGAATCAGTTGGGATTCATAGTCATAAAGATTTTTTTTATAAGTAGTGATAGATTGCAATTCAAAATCAAAGGAATCTGCGTCCATATTGAATTGAGAGGAGACTTGCTTAATGGCAAATTTAATATCTTCGCATTCATTAACATAGTAAGGTCTAAATGTTCGCAAAGAATTTTTTAACATAATTTCTAAAACCTTTTATGCAAAAATAAATTAATTTTATCCTAAATTGTTATAAAATTAATTTAAAAATCCGCAATTTTGCGACAAAAGAGAACCAAATGTTTTTCAAAGCCTTTCTTACTAATAGCAGTGGAATCCTCACTTCAAGGATTCTTGGTTTTTTTCGTGATTTGCTCACCGCTACGATTCTAGGTTCTAGCATTTATAGTGATATGTTCTTTGTGGCTTTTAAGCTACCCAATCTCTTTCGTCGCGTTTTTGGCGAGGGTGCGTTTAATCAAGCTTTTTTGCCGGGATTCTTTAATGCGCGTTTGCGCGGAGGATTTGCGCTCAAGATTGGTTTGACTTTTTGCATTATCTTGCTTTGTCTTTCGATTTTTGTGTGTATTTTTAATAAGCCGCTCACAAAACTGCTTGCATTTGGATTCTCTGATGATTTAATTGCCCTCACCGCACCACTAGTTGCCATCAACTTCTGGTATTTGCTTATGATTTTTATCGTAACGCTCTTTGGCGCAATGTTGCAATACAAACGCAACTTTACTGCTTGGGCTTATTCTCCTGCGCTTCTCAATCTTGCGATGATTATTGCTCTGCTTTTTGCAAGAGACAGCGAATCCTATCAAGCCATTTTGATTCTAAGTTATGGCGTGCTTACAGGCGGAATCGCACAAATCTTACTGCATTGTTATCCTATGTGGCGTTTAGGATTCTTTAGGCTTTTGTATGCAGGATTTAAAGAATTAAAATGCAAAAATCCACCTCCTAATTTGAAAACAAAAAGCACCAAAGAATCCTTTAGAAATAAACGAGATTCTATCAACCAGAGCGTCAAAGGATTTTTCAAGCAATTTTCCCCCGCAATGTTTGGTAGCTCCACTGCGCAATTTGCGTCTTTTATTGATACGCTTTTAGCCTCTTTTCTAGTAAGCGGAAGTATTTCGTATCTTTATTATGCCAATCGCATTTTTCAGCTTCCTTTGGCGATTTTTGCGATTGCGACTTCCACAGCCTTGTTTCCTATGGTTGCAAAATATATCAAGGAATCCAAAGAATCCCTTGCTTTAAAGGAGCTTTCTCGCTCTTTTTGGTTACTTAGCATTTTGCTAAGTTTATGCGTGCTTGGTGGCTATTTGCTCAAAAACGAAATTA
The DNA here is from genome assembly GCF_029067145.1 of Helicobacter sp. Lineage (GTDB taxonomy): Bacteria > Campylobacterota > Campylobacteria > Campylobacterales > Helicobacteraceae > Helicobacter_D. The sequence continues at coordinate 17,237 of NZ_JAIEFA010000017.1, forward strand.
TTTGGCTTTTGTTTGAGCGAGGCAAGTTTGCACGCACAGATACGCTCTTGTGTGCGGGTGTTTTTGGTGCGTATCTTGTGGGCTTACTTCCCTTTGGGTTGGCGCGGATTTTTTCGCTTTGGCTTTATTCCCATTCTAAGCAAGCATTAGCAGCTAAAATCTCGGCTCTCTCGCTTCTAATTGGCACTTTTTGTTCTTTTGTTCTTATGCAATATTTTGGTGCAATAGGACTTGCACTAGGTGGGAGCATTAGCGGGTTTTGTGTGTTTTTTTTAACTTTGCATTTTTTTGGTTGGAATCGCTTTTGGAATATCTTATGGAATCCCAAATGGATTTTGATTCTTTTCCTCCTTTTAAGCGGAGAATTTTTGATTCTCATTGCTTTTAAGACTTATATTTTTAGCTTATAATTTAATTTGGTTACAATGTTGGCTAACGCTATTGACGAGATTCTTGCTTTTTGCAGGTATGAGCAAATTGCTGTTGCAATGTGTGCCACGAGGCTTCAGATTATAAATTGCCGCATTTAGGATAAAATTTTCTAAAAAGCTTATAGATTATCAATGCTCCAATTCCAATTCCTAACACAAGATAATGAAGTGTCAAAATCTTTTGAATCATTAGCAAATGCACAAGCCCAAAACCTAAAGCCAAATAAGCCAAATAATAAAGCTTGAATCTTTGAAAGCCCCACAAACTCCCTAAAGTACAAGTCATAAGACACAAAAAGGATAAAACACCAAAATACAAATAATACTTTTGCTTTAATTCCGTAAAAATCAATGCAAGATTCCAACCAAAATCCAAAATCACAAAAATGCCACTATGCAAAATTCCAACTACAAAAGCAGTTAAACCAATCTCTCTTTTGTATTTTGGCGCAATCAAAGAAAGGCTTAAAAGAAAAATGCAAATCCAACCACTCCAAAAATAAAGCGTAGCAATCGGGTCGCCCAATCCTCCTAAGGATTCCACAAGTAAAATCACCTGCCAAGAGACAAAAGCAAGCAACGCAAAACAAGTAATTTCTATTAAACGCAAGCAAGCAGACCCTAATAAAGTTTTATTCTATCTAGCCCAGCATAAAGATATTCTACCTCTTTTGCATAGCCATTGAGATAAAGTGTCGGCACGCGCCCTCCTCTTTGTCCAATCACACGCTCACTTGCTTGAGACCATCGCGGGTGGGCGACTTGCGGATCTACATTGCCATAGAATCCATATTCTTTGGGATTCTCTTTTTCCCAAGTAGAAAGGGGTTGCTCTTTTAAAAATTCAATTTTATGAATAGATTTAATCATCTTATATCCATATTTCCAAGGCACAACTAAGCGAATCGGGGCTCCATTTTGGGGCAAAAGTTTCTTTTGATACATTCCCACTGCAAGAATCGTCAGAGGGTGCATTGCCTCATCAAGTCGTAAAGATTCTTGATAAGGAAAATCTAAAAAGCTTGTATTTAACCCAAACAATCCCCCTTGCATAGGAAACTGCTTAGGGTCATACAAGGTTGTAAAGCGAATATATTTTGCCTCTTTTGTTGGTTTTACATATTCTATCAACTCCCGCAGTTCAAACCCAATCCAAGGAATCACCATACTCCACGCCTCTACACAGCGGAAGCGATAAACTCGCTCTACCAAAGTCATTTTTTTATATAATTCATCTACAAGAATCTTAAAGGGCTTCTCCACTTCTCCTTCAATGCTGATTTCCCAAGGACGTGCTTTGAAATCTTTGGATTTATTTTTTGGGTCCGACTTAGAATATCCAAACTCATAAAAGTTATTATAACTTGTCGCTAAATCCTCTGGAGTATTTGCAAGAGCCTGCCCATTGACTTTTATCATCTCTTGTTGGCTCATAGAACGATAAGCAAAATCCTCTCCCATTGTCGCTAAAAGTTGCTCTACACTTAAAGCCGCAACCAAGCTTCCCGCACCAAGTTTTAGAAATCTTCTCCTTTCTTTAAAAAATGCTTCTGGTGTTACATTTTGGTATTCGTTTGTGTCTGCTTTTTTATAATTCAAAAAATCCATTCCTTATTCCTTTAATGTTTTGGCTAAATTTCACGTTCATTTGTTGCATTTTTAGCAATCAAAACACCCTCTAACATAGAATCAATATCCCCGTCTAAAATAGCTTCTACATTACTATATGCAAGATTAGAACGCAAATCTTTCACTTGCTGATAAGGGGCTAAAACATAACTTCTAATCTGATGTCCCCAACCAATCTCGCTTTTATCCTCGCTTGCATTTTTCTCCTCACGCTTTTGAATCTCTTGTTCATAGAGCTTAGATTTTAGCATTTTTAGTGCGGTAGCTTTGTTCTTGTGTTGGCTTCTATCATTTTGGCACTGCACAACAATTCCTGTGGGAAGATGTGTAATACGAATCGCAGATTCTGTTTTATTGACATGCTGTCCGCCCGCTCCTGAAGCACGATAAGTATCAATCCGCAAATCTTTTTCCTCTATTGCAATCTCTATATTCTCGTCAATCTCTGGACTCACTTGCACGGCAGTAAAGCTTGTGTGCCGCTTGGCATTCGCATCAAAAGGGGAAATACGCACGAGACGATGGATTCCGTTTTCAACTTTCGCGTAGCCATAAGCATTTTCGCCTTTCATCATAAAGCTAACATCTTTCAAGCCCGCTTCCTCTCCCTCTTGATAATCTAGCAATTCCACCTTAAAGCCTCTCCTCTCTGCCCAACGCAAATACATACGATAAAGCATACTCGCCCAGTCTTGCGATTCTGTCCCACCCGCTCCGGGAGTAATCGTAAAAATTGCATTATTAGAATCCAACTCTCCGCTTAACATCACTTCAATTTCTGCATTTTTAATCTGCTCCTCTAGCTCTTTGGATTCTGCAAAAAGCAGCTCTAAGCTCTCCAAATCGTCTTGAGAAATCTCAAACAATTCTTTAGCGTCCTCTAATGCGGATTTTGCCATATTGTATTTTTCTAGCTTTCTTTCGCAGCTCTTTTTTTCTTTTTGCAACTCGCCCGCTTTTTTCGTATCCTCCCAAAACTCCTTTAATTGCTCTTGGTTGGTGATTTCTAAAATCCGCTTTTCTAAAAGCTTGGGTTGCATAATTTTTTCTATATTCCGTCTTTTAATCTCTAGCTCTTTTAATAATTCGCCATATTCATAATTATCCAAACAATTCCTTTGATTTTAATTTATAAAATTCTCTAGCAAATGCCTCAATCTCTAAAGTTACTTGAGAAAGATTCTGATAAAAAATTGTGCAAAGATAAGATTCTTTTTTATACACTTTATCATAATATTCTACTAGCAAAATCTCTGCTACGCGCGCTAAATCCCTATTATAAAAGGCTTCTTTAGCCTCCTGCCAAAATTCCTTTTTCATAAAAGGTGCAATCTTTTGCATAGAATTTTCAAAAAATGACGATGAGATTTTACCATATTGCGCCACGATTCTTTGCACTCTTTGTTCCAAAGGAGCAACAATTAGAATCTTGGGTGCTTCTTGATAGGCTTGATAAAGGGGCGTGGGCAAAATCAAATTGCCAAGCTTCTTGCTCTCTCCCTCTACTAACACAAAAGGAGCATTTTCTAAGTCTCTTAGGCGCGTAAAAAGCAGATTTTGAAAACTCTTCACGCTAGGTTGCTCTCCGCAAATTGCACCAAAACTTGAACCTAAATGTTTTGCAATTCCCTCAATATCCAAAGAATCGCGAAATCCTTGAATAATCTCGCTTTTACCGCTCCCGGTTTGACCCACAAGCGTAACAAAGCGATGGGAAGGAAAACTATCAAGATATTTCAACACCTCGTTGCGGTAAGCTTTATAACCGCCTTCCAAAAGCACGACTTGGTAACCAATGGCTTCCAAAACCATAAAAAACGCACGACTTCTCATACCGCCACGTGCGCAATGGATTCCAAAGGGCTTTTTAGGACTTACCATTGTCTCTAAAGTCAATAAATGTTTTGCAATATTTTGACTAACAAAACTAGCACCCAAAACCTTTGCTTTGAAAGAATCCGTGCGATACAATGTGCCAATTTGCTGATGTTCTTCATCGCTTAAGACAGGGAAATTTTGCGCCCCTACGATATGGGATTCCGCATATTCTCTAGGAGAGCGCACATCTATAATTAAAGACAAATCTTGATTTAAAAAACTATCGGGCGGAATTATTTTTGTCATTTTTTCCTCTACACTTCAGATAGAATCGCAAAATCATTTTTAGATTCCTTGCTTAAACTTTGTCTTGATAAAGAATCTTATAAACTCTAAGCAATGCAATAAATAATGCGGTAATCGCTGGACCAAATACAATACCCCAAAAGCCAAAACTCGTAAGCCCTGCAATAATAGCAAAGAAAATTAACATTTCGTTAATTTTTAGCGGAGTTTTTATTAATACACGATTGATAAAACTGATAATAAAAGGCTTCACGCCATTATCTGCCAAAGTTGCAATGACAATAATAGAATAGAGTGCGATAAGGATTGCATAACTATAATTTCCTAAATACAATTCATATCCAACAACAGGCAACCAAACTAAACTTCCGCCTACCACGGGCACAAGCGAAGCAAAACCATAAAAAACACCTAACAAAAGCGCATTATAGCCCAAAAATGCCATAAGGATTCCAAACAATGTACCTTGTAAAAGCATAGAAAATATAGAGGAATAGAACACCACGCTAATGACTGCACTTACCTCCTCATAAAGAGATTTGACATAGGTGGGCTGAATCGGAATCAATCCTAAAAAATACCGACCTAATGCACCCCCATAATAATAGAAAAAAAATAAAAAAGTTAGGATAAATAAAGTATCGCTCAAAAAATATAAGCTATTTTGAGAAATTTTTGCGACAATTCCTATACTACGTTTGGCGACTTCCGTCCAATCAATCCCAGAAAGATGTGCCAGCCAATTACTGATTTCTTTTTGCAATAAGTCTGGCAGATAAGCAAAAATCTCTTTGCCATATTCTCCCAAACGCGTTTGAAAATCTAATAAAAAATTTTGAAAATTTCCTAATTCCAAATTTGTTGCCAAATTCAATAAATTTAAAAGAATATAAAAAATAGGCAAAAAACAAAGAATTATCAACAAAAGAGTCATCAAAAAGGTGGAAGCAAGCGGGGATTTTATGTATTTTAAAATCGCATAATAAATATTCTGTGTTGCAATAAATAGCAAAAATGCAATTGATAGATTCATTAAAAATGGAGAATAAAGCTTCAATAAAGCTAACAATGTGAGAGCAAAAATAACAAGGAAAAAATAAATTCCGCCTTTTTGCATAATTTACCTTTATTCAAAAATCCAAATCACAAGACACAAAGATTTTGCGCTTGCGATTCTATTTATTATTTAATGCAAAGATTTGTTTGGTGGATAAATAAACACGCTTTTCCTGAAAACCTCAATGGGTTCTTGGCTATCTACCGCATAAGCTTTGATTTCTAATGGAATATGTGTATCTTTTTGCGCATTTTCAGCCAAATTTGCTTCCGTATAAAGCACAACAACTTGTTTGGATTTCTCACCAGCTTCTATGCGGAAAGGCTTGCTTGGACGCTTAATTTGAATCTCTGTATTGTTTTGCACCTCAAAATAAAAGTCATAAGCTTGTTTTTGTGTATTTTGAAACAAGAAAACATAGGAATTTTCTACGCGCCCATTATCACGAATCGTATAAAGTTCTTGTCTATTGATATTTAAAAGCATATCTTCCTTTTTGGAACTCATCATCAAAAGCCCAGAAAACACGACCACCATTGCGACAATATAGCCAATTGTTTTAAAGCGCATATAACGCACTTTTTGTCGGTCTTCAATGCTTTGCGGACTTGTCCAAGAAATCAAAGTCATTTTACCAAGTTTTCCCATTACCTTTGTGCAAGCATCTGCACATTCAAGGCAGTTGATACACTCCAGCTGCATTCCCTTGCGAATATCAATATGTGTAGGACAGATTTTCACACAGGCTTCGCAACCGGTGCATTCCGCATTTGGCACTTCGGGCTTTTTCCATAGTTTAATCCCTTTTGCATCAAAAACTTCTCCACCTCTCTTATAATCATACACCGTCATAATGGTATCATTATCATACAAAACACTCTGAACACGACTATAAGGACACATATAAATACAGAAATTTTCTTTGATAAATACCACAATCGCAATGAGTGCAATGGCGAATCCCAACCAAAAAATAAATAAATATTTATGCTCTAAGGGATTTTGAATATAGTTAAAAAAATCCTCTGGCGGCACAAAATACCACATCAAATTGGACGCTGCAACCAAAGCAAAACAGGCAAAAATCACAAGAGAAATCGCCTTTTTAACTTTGTTGCTTCCTAAACTCATATCGGGCTCTAATTGGCGATTCTCCATTCTTTTGCGCAAGCCCAAAATCTTTGTCTCCAACAAATCGCGATACAATACGCGGAAAATCGTCTGTGGGCAAGCCCAACCACACCATACGCGCCCCGCAAGTGTTGTCATAAAAAAAATCGCCAAAAACATTAAAATCAACAAGAAAGGCATAAGATAAAGTTCCTGCATATCAAAGGCAACGCCAAGTAAATGCAACTGCTTATGGTCAAAAGAAAGTAAAAAAATATGATTTCCATTGATTCTGATAAATGGAATCGTCAAGATAAGAATGGTTGTAATAAAATACATCACATAACGTTTTTTGAAATATTGCCGCGCATTACACACCTGTTCCATCAAAAACTCCTTGAAAATCTAAAAACTTTCTGCAATATTAGCACAATATAGGGACAAAATAGCAAAAAGAATCAAATTTTTGCATTTATAGTGTGATTTTTTCACATTTCTTGCGCACTTTATGTTAGAATTACACGCTTCAATTTTGAAGTATATTTTTTACACAAAGGTGGTGGTTTAGATGCCGGGTATCAAAGTCAGAGAAAACGAATCTTTTGATGATGCGTATAGAAAGTTTAAAAAACAAGCGGATAGAAACCTTGTTGTAACCGAAAGTCGCGCAAGAAGATTCTTTGAACCAAAAACTGAAAAGCGCAAAAAGCAAAAAATCAGCGCACGCAAAAAAATGCTCAAACGCTTATATATGCTTCGCCGCTACGAATCAAGGCTCTAAAAACAATAAGATTCCTCTATGGAATCTTATTTCCTCAACAATTCTTGCTTACAAAATTCCAAATATTCTTTCAGCTCATTTTCTAACTTTTCTTGCAAAGATTGTGGAGAAAGAATCCTCACAAAAGGCAAAAACAATTTTACAAGATTTAACGCCTCCTGCGCATAACCAAAAGAACATTCTACGACAAAATACGATGGGGTTTGCTCTAAGATTCTGTATTGGATTAAAAAATTCTTGCGAAAAAGATACTCTCTTGCCTCATTATTGATTTTCAAACGCACCAAAATAGGATTCTGCGAAATCCAAGTGGTGTAGCTTTGGCTAATTGTAGCTAAAATCTCTTGATTTGGCGTAAATTTCTGCGTTTCCAAAATCTGCAAGCAGGTGATTTTGGACAATGTAAAATGTTTCAAAACTCCTTTTTCATCGCCAAGCAAATACCAAACCCCATCATTATGCACGAGCAAATAGGGATTCACTTCGCGCAATTTGTCTTTGTAAATAAACTTTGTTGGGCAATAATAAAAACTCGCATTTTTTAGCCGATAAAAAACATCATCAAGTTTTACAGAAGATTCTATGTGGTGGTTTTTGATAGAAATTTTTGAAGCACAATCGCGAGTTGTTTTCTTTATAGGGCGATTAATTGGGGGGGGG
>NZ_JAIEFA010000018.1 GCF_029067145.1 Helicobacter sp.
GGCATAATATGAGCTTTATTTATAGAAAAAGGATTTCAAATGAAATGCAAAAAATTAATGTTGTGTTTAGGCTTATGCTCTTTACTTATTGCGGGTTGCACTTATAAAGCAGGTAACGAGATTCTATCCAAAAAAACACAAGGGGATTTCAAAAAAGAGTTGATTAAGGGTAAAACAACCAAAGCACAAGTGATACAAATGTACGGAAAGCCATCGGGAACACAAATAGAGGAGAATGGCACAGAGACATTTTTGTATAGTTATATAGAGGGAGACCACGATGCAACGAATCATATTCCTTTGGTTGGGAGTTTGCTTGCTAAAGATGAGGCAAGAAGCTATAATTTGTGGATTTATTTCACAAAAAAAGATGTGGTTAAATCCTACACACTTTTGAATAACTCATCACAAAAGCAAGGTGTGAAGCTACAATAGATTATGCATCAATTAAATCACCCACTTTATTTATGGATTGCTTCACTTCGTTAGCAATGACGCAATAGCTAATTTTTTGTTATTGCGAGACTTCGTAAGAAGTCGTGGCAATCCATATTCCAAACCGCTTTTAAGATTCCATTGTAAAAATACATTGATAATTTTCGCTTAAATCTCATAGGATTCAAAACTTTAAGTTTTCTTATGATAGAATCCCAAAAATTTAAAATACAAGGTGAATTTATGCAAAAAGAGTTTCTTTTCACTTCCGAATCTGTAACTGAAGGACACCCAGATAAAATGGCTGACCAAATCAGCGACGCAATTTTGGATTATATTATAGAGCGAGATACAAAAGCGAGAGTAGCTTGCGAAACCTTGCTTTCCAATGGTTATTGCGTGATTGCAGGAGAATTAAAAACAACCGCTTATGCACCAATGCAAGATATTGCTAGACGCGTGGTGCGAGAGATTGGTTATATTGACGCAAGATATGGGTTTGATTATCATAGCGCAGGTGTGCTAAATGGAGTAGGCGAGCAAAGTCCAGACATTAATCAAGGTGTAGATAGAGAGGACGGCGAGATTGGCGCGGGCGACCAAGGGTTAATGTTTGGTTATGCGTGCAAGGAAACTGATGTGTTAATGCCACTACCGATTCATTTGTCCCATAGAATCACAGAGGGCTTGGCGAGAGCTAGGAAAGATGGCACCTTGCCTTTTTTGCGTCCCGATGGTAAATCCCAAGTAACGATTAAATATGCAAATGGCGTGCCTGTGGGAATTGATACGATTGTCGTTTCTACGCAACATAGTCCAGAAACTCCACAAAATACCTTAAGAAGCGCGGTGATTGAAGAGGTGGTAAAAAAGGTTTTACCAAAAGAGTTTGCAAACGATAATATTCGTTATTTTGTGAATCCTACGGGTAAATTTGTCATCGGCGGACCGCAAGGCGATGCAGGGCTAACAGGGCGCAAAATCATCGTGGATACTTATGGTGGAAGTTGTCCGCATGGGGGAGGTGCATTTAGCGGAAAAGACCCAAGCAAAGTGGATAGAAGCGGGGCTTATGCAATGCGTTATGTCGCTAAGAATCTTGTAGCAAGCGGAATCTGTGATAGGGCTACGATTCAAATTGCGTATGCCATTGGAGTGGTTGAACCCGTATCCATTCTTGTCAATACGCACGGAACAGGAAAAGTAGAGGATTCTAAAATTGAGGAATGTGTTAAACAAGTGTTTCGCCTGACTCCACGCGGAATTATAGAATCCCTAGATTTGCTGCGTCCGATTTATCAAAAAACTGCAAGCTATGGACATTTTGGGCGCGAGTTGCCTGAATTTACTTGGGAAAAAACAGATAAAGTAGAAGCTATCAAGGATTATTTTAATCTTAAATAGTCTTTGGGGCTTTCCTTGCAAGTTGCTTTGTTGCTTCGCTTTTGCAAGGGCGTAGCAATTTGCTTGAGCCTTTGCAATTTGTAGCTAGCGTTTTTAATCTGCCAACCTATTTTTGATATTTCTGTGTGTAGAATATTCATTTATTTATTCTTTTTTCTTTAATGTGTTTTACCGCAACAAACCCAAGCCACATCATAAAGCACACAACAAAAATACTTACCCAAGTCTCATCAAGCCCCACAGGCTGTGTCAAATCAAAAAACCCTTCAAACATTTTTGCTCCTAAGATTCCATTTTAGAATCTGCTAAAACTCCAGCACAACGCACACAAGGCGCATCTGCCTCTTGTGCGATGAATTGCCAACAACGCGGACATTTGTATCCTTTGGCTTTGCAAATGTGATAAGTCTCTCCCTCAAAGGTAAAACTCGCCAATAGATTGGAAGCCGTTTTGCTACATTCTACCGCGCTTACCATAAGCCAAAGATTCAATTCCTCAAACTCTGCAATTTTAGCAGAAGTGATGAAATCCACTTCTAATGTGGATTTGATTTTGGATTCCTTTTTGAGGCTGTCGATTTGCTCCAAGAAACAAGAGCGCAAAGCCAAGAGTTTTTCAAAATCTATTTTTGGTTTTTCAAAGCAAGGGAGCGGCTGATAAAGAACTTCAAGCACGGCGATATTCGGGTTTTGAATCTCCTTTGTGATTCCACAACTTTCAAGCAATGCCTTGCTTGCCGTATGGTTTAAAGCCTCGTTAATCGTGTAGGTAAGAATCGGAGCAAGAAGCCCAAACAATCTGCCGCAAATAAGAGCCATTACACTTTGTGCGGCTTTGCGTTCTTTGGAATCTGGAGCGTTGCAATAAAGATTGTCTTTGCAAAGGTCAAGATAGATTCCGCTAAGCTCCGCGTTTAAAAAGTAGTTGAGTTCCTGCAAACCTTTGGAAAATTCATATTCATTAAAAAGCGCATTAACTTCTTTAAAGCAATTTTGTGCTTTTTCTAATATCCACAAATCAATTTGGCTAAAATGCTGCGTCTCTAAACTTTCTAATGTTCCTATATTGGCGAGTAAAAAGCGAATCGTATTGCGGATTTTGCGGTAATTTTCACTTACTTGTTTTAGGATATTGTTAGAGATTCTTTGGTCGTTTTGATAATCACTCTGCGCAACCCAAAGTCGCAGAATTTCCGCCCCAAATTCCTTTAACACATCTTTTGGCGCAATCACATTGCCTTTAGATTTGCTCATTTTCTCACCATTTTCGTCCATTGTAAAGCCGTGCGTTAGGATACTTTTGTAAGGTGCGCATTGATGGATTGCACAGCTAATGAGCAAAGAGCTATGAAACCAGCCTCTGTGTTGGTCGCTTCCCTCTAAATACATACTAGCAGGATTTCCTCCGCTAGCATATTTACCGCTCTCTAGCACCGCTTTCCAAGTACTTCCACTATCAAACCACACATCTAAAATGTGATGTATTTTTTCTAAATGTTCCGCTTTATCTTTGTGTTGAGGTGGGAGGAGTTCCTCTATGCTTTTGCTCCACCAAGCATCACAACCCTCTTTGGCAAAAATTTCTGCAACAAAATCTAAAATCTCTGAATCCAATAAAACCTTACCGCTTTGCTTGTCTTTAAAAAAGGCAATCGGCACGCCCCAATCTCTTTGCCTTGAAATACACCAATCGGGGCGATTCTCTATCATAGAGTAGATTCTGTGCATTCCGTGTTCAGGATAGAATCGCGTTTTTTTGATTTGCTTTAAAGCAACTTGACGCAAAGTCTCTCCACTGCTTGTATAGGGTTCGTCCATTAGGATAAACCATTGTGCAGTTGCGCGAAAAATCACCGGTTGGTGCGAACGCCAACAATGCGGATAGGAATGCTTGATTTTGCTATGACGCAACAAATGCTCTCCCAATAGTTCCAAGATTCTTGGGTGCGTATCAAAGATAAATTTCCCGACAAATTCATCGGGATTAAAGAATAATTTTTCCCTTATCAGCGTCTCATCAAAGCAGCCTCTATCATCTACGGGCATTAACATCGGTAAATTGTATTTTAATCCCACGAAGTAATCGTCCTCTCCGTGTCCAGGTGCAGTATGCACGCAACCGCTTCCCTCGCTACTTGCGACATGCTCTCCTAAGATGATTTTAGAATCCCTGCCATTTAGCGGATTGGTTGCGTGTTTGTTTTCTAAGATTTGGGCGTGGAATGTCTTTAGAATCTTGTTTTCTACTATGCCAAGTTCTGCCAATTTTTCTACTTGAGAGGCTAGAACGATTTTATTATCCTGTGTTAATGCGTAGAGTTCTTCGGGATTAAGAGCGATTCCACTATTTGCAGGAAGAGTCCAAGGAGTCGTTGTCCAAATGACACAAGAGGCTTTGTGGATTCCTAATTCTTGCGCACTTAATGCTTGGAGTGCATCTTCTTGCAAGGGAAAAGCGACAAAGATAGAGTCGCTCTCTTTTTCCTCGTATTCTACTTCAGCTTCTGCTAGGGCAGTTTGGCAAGCCCAACTCCAATAAACAGGCTTACTGCGCTCTTTGAGTAAGCCTTTTTTGGCAACTCCGCAAAGTGCTTTGTAGATTTCTGCTTCAAAAGCAAAGTCCATTGTTTTATAAGGATTCTCAAAATCCCCAAAGATTCCGAGTTCCAAAAATTCATTTTTTTGGATTTGGACAAATTCTTCTGCGTGTTTGCGGCAAAGTTCGCGGATTTTGATTTTGGGTAAGGAATCCTTTTTTTCTTTTCCGAGCTTTTTCTCTACTTGTTGTTCAATAGGCAATCCGTGGCAATCCCAGCCTGGTGTATAAAATACTTTTTCACCTTGAAAATAATGCTGTTTTACAATCGTATCTTTAAGGATTTTGTTTAGCGCGTGCCCGATATGAATATGCCCATTTGCATAAGGTGGTCCATCGTGTAGATTAAAAGTAACGCTCGCATTTTGGCGGTTTTGTTCCATTGTCGGATAAATGCGGCTACTTTTCCATAGTTGATAGGTCTTTGGTTCGTTTTGCGGGAGATTTCCGCGCATAGGAAAGGTTGTTGTGGGTAGTGCTAGTGTATCTTTGTAATCCATAAATTCCCTTTTGTTAGACAAATAAAGCTTAGATTCTACCTTGATTTCTTTTAAAAGTGCCTAATTTTTAAGTCTTTTTAACGAATTTTTGATTACACTTGAAGCTATGAAAGAACAAAAGTATCCACTAACAAAAAAAATTATCCTAGCTTTTGCAGGTATCTTAATGATACTTTTTGGTTTTTTTGCTTTTATTTTTTCGTCTTTTGGTAATGCGTATGTCGGAAATCTTTTGCTTTTGAAATTAGAATCTTATACGCATTTTAAATGGCAAGCAAGACACTTTAAAATCACTCCCTCTCATCTTTCTTTGGAAGCTGTGGCGCATAATGGGCAGTTAGAACTCTTTTTGGAGAGTGATTATTCTTTGTTTTTACAGAATCTCAAAGGCAAGTTTTTGTTAAACTCTCAAGGCTTTAGCACAAAAATTGCAGACAAAACTCTGCAATTTGCCGAGAATACTTGGATAGAGGGCGAATTTAGCGGCGAATTTGCGCATTATATTTTGCAAGCACAAAGCAATCTTTTGGATTCGCAAAGCGATTTAAGTGTTTATGGTTCTTATTTGGATTTTAAGAGCCTTAACCTACACGCAAAAAATGCGAGATTAGCAGCACTCTTTGTCTTATTTGATGAAGCACCTTATGGAGATGGAATCTTAAACTTTGATTTGAAATTAGAGAAAGCCCAAGAGGATTTGCAAGGCGATTCTCTTTCCTTTTGGCAAACCCTCTTTGAATCAGAAAATACGCATCTCTACAATGGAATCTTGAATATGAGTTTGGACGGTGGAGAGCTAGCTGAAGAGGAATTTTTGTCGCATTTTAATCTCGCGATTCCGCCAACCTATTTTATGGGAGAATTGCAAGGTGAGATTCATCACAATACTTTCCAATCCTCTTTGAAAGTCTATTCTAGCGTTGGGGATTTTGCGCTCAAAGGTGCAAGTAATCTGATGACTTTAGCCACCAATACAGAATTTCATTGTAATTTTCAAAATCTCTCCCCCCTTTCGCCTTTTTTTGGGATTCCGCTTAATGGGGCTTTGGAGGCAAAAGGAATCGCGAAGGGCGATATGAAAAATATGCTGATTAATGGAACGATGCGTTTGGAAAATTCCCCTTTGGATTTCCGTTTAAATTTGCAGAATTTGCGCGCTAATACCTTAAAGCTTACAAGTCAAAACTTAGAGGCAAGTGCTCTTTTTACGCTTTTTAATCAACCTGCTTTTTTGCAAGGAACACTTAATCTTGATTTGGATTTACGCGATTTTGCAAGCGGAATCTCTGGTGTTGTTTTAATGCAAAGTCAGGATCTGTTTGTGAATAGCCCGCTTATAGAAATGCGCACACATATTGGATTTCCTGCTATGGCGTTTCAACTAGATTCCAAAATGGAGCTAGCGCAAGGACAAGGAATCTTAAACTACACTTTTCATTCTAATCTTGCAGATTTTCAAGGGCAAGGGGGCAAAATTTCTTTGCAACCCTTTGCATTTGAGATTCCACAAGAAATCACCTTAAGAAAACTTCAAAACTTCTCCTATCGGAATAAAAGCCTTTTTAATGGCATACTTAATGCACAAGGGCTAGCGACTAATGAGTCTTTGAATCTCAAAGGAGAGATAAAAGAGGACAACAATGCAAAATTATCTAGTTCGCACGCGTTGAGTTTGAGCATAAGCAAAATAGCTTCCAATCTGTATCTTAATCAGTTGAGTAGCGCGCAAATTTATACAATATTTCCAAAGATTCCTCGTTATTTTGAAGGAGTGGCAAATCTCAATGTCAAAGAATATTTCGCGGAAAATATATGTCATTTTAACTTTGATATTACAAATGTAAGATTCCGTAATACTGCACTTTTACGTTCTTTAAATCAAGCAATGGGGCAGAATCTAAGCCAAGTGGATTTTAATGGCTTCCTCTATCATCAGCTTGTGATGGACAATCAACTACACAGCACGATTTCTCTCCAATCAAAAGCAGATTCCAAAAAATCAAAAGTGCAGAATCTCCAAATCCAATCTTCCAAAATTGTTACGAATCTAAACAATTTTACTTTGGAGGGAAATTTGCTTCTTAAGCACTCTAAAAGCACTAAAGAGTATAGATTGTTCGGAAATATTCATCAACCAAAAATTCATTAAGTAGATGGAAAGGCTAAAATTTAATGTTTATTTAAGCAAATTTAAATGAGATTTTATTTTTATTCCGCTTAAATTCTGACTGAATTTTTAATTTTTTAAGGTGTTTATCAATAATGGAAGATTTAAAACAAACCTATCCAGACGCACTTCCTTATCATAAAGGAGGTAAAATTGAAGTGGTTGCACGCACGCAATTAAATAATGAGCACGATTTATCTATCGCTTATTCTCCGGGTGTTGCTGTTCCATGCAAAGAGATTCAGCGCGACCCACATACCGCATATGAATACACAGCTAAAGGGAATCTTGTTGCTGTTATTTCTAATGGCACAGCCGTTCTAGGGCTTGGAAATATTGGCGCACTTGCGGGAAAACCTGTAATGGAGGGGAAATCGGCATTATTTAGAAAGTTTGCTGATATTAGCGCATTTGATATTGAAGTCGATGAAACAAATCCAGATAAGTTTATTGAGATTGTGCGTGCAATCGCGCCGACTTTTGGCGGAATCAACCTAGAAGATATTAAAGCACCTGAATGTTTTTATATAGAATCGCAACTCAAAGAGGTTCTTGATATTCCTATTATGCACGATGACCAGCACGGAACAGCAATTATTTCAACGGCGGGAATCATCAATGGATTGAAAATCACAAATAAAAAGGCAGAGGATTTAAAAATTGTCGTTTTTGGCGCGGGTGGTGCGGCGATTGCGTGTGCAAAAATGGCACAGAGTCTAGGAGCAAAAGAAATCATTATGTTTGATAGCAAAGGCGCAATCACGACTTTTAGAAAAGATTTGAATGGATTTAAAAAAGACTTTGCAATTTCTCGCCAAATCAATTCTTACAAGGAAGCTTTGGACAGCGCAGATGTTTTACTTGGGCTTTCTCGTGGGGATATTTTGACTGCCAAAGATATTGAGGGAATGAATCCAAATCCTATGATTTTCGCAATGAGCAACCCGATTCCAGAGATTGACCCAAAGGTTGTGTATGAGACAAGACCCGACGCGATTATCGCGACAGGCAGAAGCGACTATCCTAATCAAATCAATAATGTATTGGGATTCCCTTATATTTTCAAAGGCGCATTAAAAGCGCGCGCAAGATGTATCAATGAGGAAATGAAGTTTGCTTGTGCGTATGCACTTGCTGCGCTTGCAGAAAAGCCGATTCCTGATGATTTGAGGGCGGAGTTAGAGAAAATTCACGGAAGAAAGTTTGAGTTTGGCAAAGATTATATCATTCC
This sequence comes from Helicobacter sp., assembly GCF_029067145.1. GTDB lineage: Bacteria > Campylobacterota > Campylobacteria > Campylobacterales > Helicobacteraceae > Helicobacter_D. The sequence goes on from NZ_JAIEFA010000018.1 coordinate 8,334, forward strand.
TAGCCCTTTTGATACGCGTTTAAAAGACTTCATTTCTGATGCGGTTGCACAAGCGGCGATTGATAGCGGAGTTGCACGCATCAAAAGTTTGGAATCTTAATTTTAGCCTTAAAAAGAATCGTTGGGGGAATTTCAATGGAAGAATTTGCTTACAAGTTGGTAATGTTTGGTTTTAGCGCACTTTGCGAGGATTTGGAGGAAGTGAAACGTCGCTTGAGCCTCTATCCTGCGGAGCGATACGAACTTGAAAATGGTGATGAATGTTTTTTGATTGATTTAAAAACGCGCGATTCTTATTCTATTGTGCTTGAGAATGAGAGATTTGTGATAAAAGACTTAGAATCGTAAGATAAGCAAATTTGAGCAATTCCCAAATCGCAAAGAATAAATAAATCTTAAGGTTTCAGATAGTTTTCTTTAACTAGCAAATTTACAACTTCCTTAAAAAGTGGTACGGCAGTGCGTGTGGCAAAATATGCTTCTGTTTCATTGGGTTCAAACACGCTAATACCAATCGTAAATTCACTTCCTTTTTCATCATTTGCAAAGCCAAAAAATGAACTATTGTATTTGCGCACATATTTTCCACCCTGTGCGATGTGTGCAGTGCCTGTTTTACCACCGATTGTAATGCCTTTCACTTGTGCAGTTTTGCCTGTTCCCTCATTGACGACTTTAATAAGAGTGTCTTTGACTTGTTTGGCGGTTTTGTCGCTTAGGATTCTAATAGGGGTTTGATGTTTGAGCTTATAGCGGATAGATTTGGAATCTTGGATATATTCCACCAAATAAGGATTATAAGAGATTCCATAATTTGTGATGATATTGTAAGCTTTAAGCATTTGGATAAAGGTTGTGCGCAATCCATAGCCATAAGAAGCGGTGGCACGATAAACTTCACTTTGGAATCGCTTAATATCTGGAATTACACCCACGCGCTCGTAAGGCAAATCAATTCCGCTTGGATTCCCAAATCCAAAAGCCTGCAAGGCGGCATTGTATTCTGGTGGGCTAAGTCTTTGGGCTATTTTTGCCATACCGATATTACTAGAATAGAGCAAAACCTCTTCGGCTGTTGCAGACTTCAGTCTGTGGGTGTCTGTAATATAAAAATTATGCAATCTAAAGCGTCCATTTTCCAAATCAATGGTTTCCTTAGGAGTAATAAGGTTTTTGTCTAGCAGAATCGCATAAATAATGGGTTTGATAATGCTTCCGGGTTCATAGGAATATTCAATCGCATTCGCATTGAGTTTAGAATAATCGTTTTTGGTGATAAGATTTGGATTGAATCGTGCGCTACTTGCAAGACTTAGGATTTTGCCACTTTTGCTTTCTATAATGCCAATTAGAATCTCTTTTGCTCCAAGTTGTACTGCATTTTCATCTGCAAGTCGTTCAATTTTTTTTTGCAACTTTAAAGGAATAGAGGTAATAACATCGTAGCCGTCTATCCTTTCTTTGAAAGTGGAATGTTTGTTTAAAATCACATTAAAGCCAATATCGCGTTGCCCAATCATCAGCAAATCACTCATCGGTTCTAACTCATTATCAAAGCTTTTTTCAATACCTTTCACGCCCTGCACACGTGTAATATTTGTCTCATTTTGTTTGTTGGTATAGCCTAGAATTGGCTCCATTGTATCTTGATAGAGATAATCCCTAGATTCCCCGCTTTCTACCACGGATAAACCATATTTGAAAATATGCCCATTTTCGTCTTCATAGCTCTGAAAAACATCTAATTGGTTCAGCTTTAAGTTGAGTTGTTTAAGGTGGCTTGCAGTTTTGGAATCAATGGCATACGAAAGTGTTACATTGCCTTTTTGCTCTAGTTTGGAAAGAATTTGATTCTTTGGAATCTTGCTATAAATGCTAAAAAGATTGACAAATAATTCTTTTTTTTGCGGATTAATGTTGTAAGTATTGACGACTGCTTTATAGACTTTCTTGCTGGAGGCAAGCAAAAATCCATCACTACTATAAATATTTCCTCTGATTGCGCTTTCAATGCGTTTGGCTTGGAAGTTTGGAAGTTTGCGAGAGGTGAAATTGTGGTAAAAGATTGTCCCTAAAAAAATGCAGAATCCTATTCCTATTGTAAGGAATAGAAGTAGAATCTTGCCTGCCTTTTTGGATTGCGCGTCATTCATTTTGGGCAGAGGTTAAATTTGTGTTCTGATGAGTTCTTTATAGGCACTAATGGCTTTATTGCGCACCTCTAGCATTAATTTCATACTATTTTCGGCTTTTCCGATTGCAATGGCAGCTTGGTGAATGTCTTTGATTTGTCCTGTTGCCATATCTGCCATTACTTGCTCATTTGTTTTTTGATAGGCATTGACTTCATCTACCGCTTCTTTTAGCATATTGCCAAAGCTCTTAGAGGGTGGATTCAAATCGTGATTTGGTGCAAGATTTGGAACATCTTGGAGTTTAGAGTTTAACTTTTCTAAATCCACCCCGTATTTGTTAATTTCCATTTATAATCCTTTATGCTTGGAACATTGAAATTGCTGTGGTTGCCATATTTTTAGCACTTTGAAATACAGCAACATTTGCTTGATAAGCTTTAGTCGCTTCAATTAAATCTGCCATTTCTACGACTGCATTGATATTAGGATATGCAACATAACCTTCAGAGTTTGCGTCTGGGTGATTAGGCTCGTATTTCATTTTTGGCTGTGTATCATCACGGACAATTTTATCAACATAAACACTCATTAGCGTGGGTTTTGGCTTCCTTTGCTCATCAAATTCGTCCATTTCATCTAATGGATCTTCATATTTTAGCAAATTATTGCTGTTTTCATACTTTTGATTCAAAACTTTATCAAAATCAAAAGCTTTTAATATAAGCTCTCTTCGTCTATAAGGTCCACCCTCATCGGTGCGTGTGGTATTTGCGTTGGCAATGTTGCTAGAAATTAAATTGACTCTTTGACGCTGTGCTGATAACCCATAACCGCTAATATCAAAACTAGATAAAAACATTTAAGTCCCCTTATATATTTCGTGAAGATTCTATTGCATAGGTGAAGATTCCACCTTGTTTGCGTAGTGCGCCAATAATTGCTTGATACATAATATCGTTTTTGCCCATTTCACTTGTTTCAATATCCAAATCCACACTATTGCCATCATTTCGGGATAAATGCCCATCACGATAAAACATTGTAGGACGTTTTAGGCTCATATCTTCAATAGGAAGCAAATGATTTTTGTTTGTAATGGCTACATTAAGTTCCAATTTGCGGTTACGATTAAAAATCTCGTCCGCTTTTTGTGCCATCATTTGTTCAAAATTCACATCTTTTGGGCGATACATTGGAGTAGAGACATTGGCAATATTGCTAGCAATCATATCCCTGCGCACAGCCCTATGGTCAAGAGCTTCTTGCGCGAGCGCACGTGCTGGGCTATAACTGAAAATACTCATAGCAACTCCTTGAATATTGAATTTGTTAAAGACTAAGCAACTTTTGTTCCAAAATGATGATAAGTAACTTTATATGCCAATTTTATTTGCTAGAAATCATTGCCAAGCAGGCTTAAACTTGCTTGGCAATGAGGAGTTACGAAAATATGGAATCCCCACTGAAAATTTGGTAGCAGTGATTCTAAAGGTTTATTCTTTTAGGCTTTTCATATCAATCACATAGCGGAATTTTGCCTTGCCACTTGTAAGATTCTCGTATGCTTCATTGATTTGCTCCACAGAGATGATTTCTGTTTCAGGATAGATTTTGTATTTGAGTGAAAAATCAAGCATTTCTTGTGTCTCTTTCATTCCGCCAATCAGCGAACCATAGACTTTTTTGCCTGCCGCAAACACAAGTCGCGTTAAGTCAATTTTGAGATTCTCATTTGCAGGTGGTAAGCCGACAATCGCCATTTCTCCGCCAAATTTGAGCAACTCGGCATACGCGTTGATGTCATAGGCGGTTGGAATCGTAGAAATGATGAAATCAAATCGTTCCTTTACGCCCTTTGTATCAGTATAAAGTGCCTTTGCTCCAAGCTCTAGTGCCTCTTTTTCTTTGTTTTTATTGCGTGCAAACACGCTCACTTCCGCACCCATTTTGAGCGCGTATTTTAAAGCCATCACGCCTAGCCCACCAAATCCAGCCACCGCGACTTTATCGCCCGCCTTGACATTGCTAAATTTAATCGGCGAATAAGTCGTGATTCCAGCACAAAGCAAAGGAGCAACTTTTTCAAGCGGCGCATCTTGTGGGACATTGACTGCAAATTTCTCACTCACCACGATATTATTAGAATATCCGCCATAAGTAGGTTCGTTATCGTGGAAGCAATCGTGGCAATCATAGGTAAAAATAGTTTTGCCATTTTCGCAAAACTGCTCTTGGCTTCTTTTGCACGCCTCACATTCACCGCAAGAATTAACCATACAGCCTACCCCTGCGTAATCGCCAACTTTGAATTTGCTCACTTTAGAGCCGACCGCTACGACTTTGCCCGCGATTTCGTGTCCGGGCACCATTGGGAAAATTCCCTTATGCCATTCCTCGCGTGCGCTATGAATATCACTATGGCAGATTCCAGCAAATAGAATCTCAATTAGAATGTCGTTTTCGCCAAGTGCGTGGCGCGAAAAGCTAAAGGGCTTAAATGTGTCGCTTTTGTGCGCTACCGCATAACCTTTGGCTGTGATTCTTTGTCCCGTGCTTGCTTGCGTCAAATTGTCTTTTAATAGCATTATTTTCTCCTTGTATTTTTTTTAAAGTCAAGTTCTAAAACTTAATATGGAATTATAAGATATAAGACTTAGTATCTGTCAAGGATTGGCAAGGATTTTATGAAATTTTGCTTCATCTTTGTGAGGAATAAACAATAGGAGAGGACGAGGAGAGAATCGCCAGGTAAAAAAATCACTGCACACAAAAGAAAGCGGCAAGGGCAAGAAAAGAATCGCAAAGAAAAATCACAAGAGCGCAGTGGAATCCTTGCGATTCCACAAATCCAGCTTATAAATGCGCAAGACAGGATTCTATGCGCAAAAATCCCTCGTCTATTTCTTCGCGTGTAATCGTAAGGCTTGGCAAGAATCGGGCGGTGTTTTTACCGCTTTTAAGCACTAAAACTCCCGCTTCAAAAGCAGCATTTAAGAATTTTGTCAAAGTTTCCAAATCTCTTACTCTAAGTCCGCGCATAAGCCCTAAGCCCACTTCTTGCGTGAAAATTTCTGTATAATGTTTTTGCAAATCTTGGAGTTTTTGCGTAAAGTATGCAATCGTTTTGTCTAATTCCCCACTTTGTTTGTGTTCATACAGAATCTCTAACACCTCCAATGCTGCGCTTGTAGATAAAAAATTCCCGCCAAAAGTGCTTCCGTGGTCGCTTGGTGCAAAAATATCTTTAAGGCTTGTCATTACCGCACCAATAGGCACACCGCCCGCTAATCCTTTGGCAGTCGTAATTACATCAGGCGTGATTCCATAGACTTGTGAAGCAAAGAGTTCGCCGCTGCGGTAAATGCCTGTTTGCACCTCATCTACCATTAAGAGCACATTTTTTTCTTTTAAAATCTTGGCGAGCTTTTGCACTTCTGCCTTGTCAAAAGGCGTGATTCCACCCTCACCCTGCACGAGTTCTAAAAGTACAGCGCAAGTTACATTGCTGATTTTGTTTGGGACATCATCTAAGTCTTTAGCATACACGAATCCATCGGGAAAAGGTCCAAAATATTGGTGCATTTTGCTCTGCGCGGTTGCCTTTAAGGTACTAATCGTGCGCCCGTGGAAAGAGGAATCTAAAGTGATGATTTGATACCTTTTTAATTCTCCATTTTCTTCACCAAATTTTCTTGCAATCTTGAGTGCGCCCTCATTTGCTTCTGCGCCAGAATTTGCAAAAAATACGCGCATATCATAACCGCTTAGCTCTACAAGCTTCTTAGCAAGGTGCGCTTGGGGTTCAATCAAATAAAGATTGGAAGTGTGGATTAGGTTTTTTGCTTGTTTGTAGATTGCTTCTGCCAAACGCACATTGCCGTGTCCTACGCTACACACTGCGATTCCGGAACCAAAGTCAATATATTCTTTGCCTTTGGAATCATAGAGTTTCGCCCCGCTACCTTTTACAAAATGCACATTATTGCGCGCATAAGTATGCAAGACAAAGTCTAAATCCATTTGTATTAAATCTTGTTGTTCCATCGTTAGCCTTAAATTTTGTAAATTTTGAGAATTTTAAAATAATAAAACTTAAAAAGCTTGCAAAGCAATCCATAATCCTCATTCTTTAATGATGAATCGTAAATCCTCTAAAAAATAAGCAAAATAAACACAAGTTAATTCTTAAAACGCGTTATAATTCCATAGACTTAAAGTCGCGACAAATGCACAAGGAATCTAAATGGAAAAAACAAAAGAAATAGAATTTGCTTTTTTAATCTTGAGCGAGTTATTAGATGAGGTTGCGCCAAATATTAAGCCTACTTTTATCGCACTAAAAGACAATCCAAGCCTTTTATTTAAAGCAGAATCCAATTTACTGCAAGAGCTTAGTTCGCAGGAAATTTCTAATCTCATCAAAGCCTTTACGCTTTATCATTTGCTTTTAAACATTATTGACGAACGTTATCAGTTGAGCTTGCGACAAAGTAGGGGGCAAATCCTTGCTGCTGTTGAGGAATTAAGAGCGCAAAAATACGATGCGGAGGATATTAAGGAAGTTTTTAAAAAGATTCAGTTTTATCCTGTTTTTACCGCACACCCCACAGAATCTCTGCGCAGAACATTTTTAGAAAGCTACCACGAAATGTATGATGATTTGCGTGCGTGGTTTGAGTTTGGGCAGACAGACGCAAAAGAGCATTTAAAATATCGCCTCAATCTGCTTTGGCATAGCCATATCGTGCGGAGCGAGAAAATAGAAGTCTTATTTGAGCTAGACAATCTACTTTATTTTATGGAAAGCTCCATTTTGCAAAGTGGCGCGCGTGTTTTGCAAGAAATACAAGACGCACTAAAAATACTTGGAGAGAATGCGAAAGATTCTATGCTTAAAAAATCTCCCCTTTTGCTTGGAAGTTGGATTGGCGGGGATAGAGATGGGAATCCTTATGTAACAAATCGCGTGATGATTGAAGTGATGAAGCGCCAGCATCAAACAATGATTCATCAATACTTAAAATGGATAGATAGACTAAGAAGAGAACTTTCTATTGCGCACGAATATGTTAATCCTAGCAATACACTATTGGAAAGTTTAGAGCAAGAAAAAGAGCATTTAGACGAGACAACAAAAAAGCTTTTTTCACAAGAGCCATTCCGCGCGAAACTCGTTTGTATGCATCAAAAACTTCAAAACAGAATCCTTATGCTCAACCTCCCTCAAAGTGCCTTAAAGGAAAACAAACTCTATATTTATGAAAACTCCAAAGAGTTTATCAAAGATATTGAAATGATGATAGAATCGCTAGATGAGCGCAGCAGCACTTATCTCAAAGAGCTAAGAAATCTTGTTTTGCTTGCGGGATTCCATTTAATGCGGCTAGATTTTCGCCAACACCGTGAGGTGTTTTGGCTTGCTCTCGCAGAGATTTTCGCGACTTTAGGTTATGTGCAAGGGGATTTGTTGCTTTTGCCAACAAGTGAGCAGACAAAGGTTTTAAACGCAGCTCTTAGCGCGCCTTTGGTAGATTTGAATCAATTTTATGGAAAATTTAGCGAGCAAACACAAGAAACTTTGCTTAGTTTTATAAATTTTAAATGGGCAAAGGATAGAATCAGCGACAACATTATGGATTCTTGTATCGTTTCAATGTGCCAAAGCGCGAACGATTTGCTCTGTGTGCTGTGGTTTGCCAAACAAAGCGGATTGTGGTGCAAGGGTAAAAAGACGCGTATTTCTATTTCGCCTTTGTTTGAAACGATTGAGGATTTGGAATCTGCACCTAAGATTTTGCGCGAACTTTGTGCAAATCCGCACTATGCCGAGTATTTGCAATCCCGTAAGAATCGTCAGGAGATTATGATTGGCTATTCGGATTCTAGTAAAGATGGTGGAATCTTTGCAAGTAATTATTCCTTGCGCAAGGCGATTTCTAATCTCATCGTGCTAGAGGAGGAATTGAATGTAAAATTCCGACTTTTTCACGGGCGTGGAGGAAGTGTAAGTCGTGGAGGAGGTGCGCTAGAGGACGCTTTGTTGTCCTCATTACCCAATAGTGTGGCGGGATTTTTAAAAACAACCGAGCAGGGCGAGGTAATTAGCTACAAATATCTTAATCCCAAAAAGGCAGAATCTAGCTTTTCAAGTGCATTGGCAACTTTGCTAAAAAAATCAGTTTATGATAGATTTGGGACAAATTGCAATGCGAGTGATTCTGAATTTGATACTATGTTGCAAACCATTAGCACAGAATCTTATAAGGCTTACAGGAAGCTTGTATATGAGACAGAGGGGTTTATTGAGTATTTCAAGTCGGCAACACCGATTGACTTTATTGCGCAGTTGAATATCGGTTCGCGTCCTTCCAAGCGGAAAGAGACACAAAATGTGGAGGATTTGCGTGCGATTCCTTGGGTTTTTGCTTGGACACAGAATCGCGCAATTATTCCTGCGTGGTATGGTTTAGGAAGTGGATTGGAAGAGGCATTTAAAAAATATGGACAAAAGGAAATCTTTAGGAGTTGTTATAGGGAAAATTTGTTTTTTAAAACCACGATTGACAATATTTCTCAAGCCTTTTTAAAAGTGGATTTGGAGATTGCAAAGCATTATAATGCTTTCGTGGAAGATGTGGAATTGCGTCAAAAAATCTGGCAAATGATAGAGAGCGAATATCATCGCACATTAGATTGGTTGCTTTATGTCCGCAAGGAGGAATCTCTGCTTGCGAGTGAGAAGTTGATTCAAGAATCTATTTTGTTACGCAAGCCTTTTTTGACAAGCCTCAGTTTCTTTCAGTTGCATTTGATGAAAGCCTATAAAAATGCACATTATGACGAGCAAAGAGAGCGGATTGCTAAACAGATTGTAACGACGATTGTCGGAATCGCACAGGGTATGAGAAATACAGGGTGAAAGGATTGTTGGCAGTGCAATAGATTTATAGGATTTGTAAGGGCTGGAATGGTAGAATTTGGCATATCAAAAAATGAGGCACGATGACGCTGCAGATAAACTTTGCAAAGTTTCAAAATGCAGAATCTAAGCTATTTATCAAATGGGCTGGACAAAGGGCATTAACAGATTCTATTAAAGCTTTTATGCAAAGAAATTTTGCCTTTGCCTGCAAACCTCACACAAGCTTATTCGCCACAAGTTCGGCTTGTTCTATGACTCTATCCACCGCGATTTTTTGCATATCTGGCGGATAGCCATATTCTTTAAGCACTCTTTTAACCGCTACTCTTAGTTTTGCTCGCACATATTCTTTGTGCTGCCAATCTAAGCTAACATTTTGCCTTAGAGTTTGAAAAATCGCTATGGCAAGTTCTTTTAGCTCCCTCTTACTCATCACTTCTTTTGCACTAAAAACACTATTATGAGACTTTTGCCGCTTCCTTGCGTGTGCCAAAGCACCCCGCTTTTGTCTCCATTCATTGCGTTTCTAGCGGGATACCTTGTGTAAGATAGACGTGGCATTTAGCGTTAGTTTCTAAAAGTTCCCTATTTTCAAAGGCTTTAAGCTTTGGTTTTCTTACCCTATGGTTTGCATTGCAGCGTCTAAAAGGCTACCAATATTGCTTTGTTTGGCGTTTTCCATAATGTAACCCCACCGCGCCTTTGGGGGCACAAAAAACGCATTGTGTGCGAGGTATTCGTCTTTGTCCTCTGTGTCTCCGCCATCATTTTGCACTCTTTCAAAAATAGCTTGGAAGCTATCGGAGATGTATTTTAAGAAAACTAAGCCCAAAACGATATGCTTATACTCGGCGGCGTCAATGTTTTTGTGGAGTTTGTCGGCGGATTTAAAAGTGTTTGCGCTAAGGTTTTGTGCCCTTAAGGATTCATCTTTTTATCTTGCCTTACAAGAATCTGCACCGCACTAAGGACGAGCAAAGCCGCCATTGTGAGATTTGCGATTTTATAATGTTTTACCAAAAAGGCTTTAAGCGCAATGCCCGCTACTATCCACAAAAGAATCCCCAAAAAGCCAATGAGAATAGAATAAGCGATAAAAGCACTTGTGTAAAATAGGCTATGATAATAAGGCAAAACAAACGAAAGGTGTATCGTAATGCCATAAAGGATAATTTTCACATTGACAAACTGCAAGAAAAAAGCATTGAAAAATCCTAAATTTTCATTCTCGCTTTCTAATCCTTGAGGCTTGGATTTGGCGACTTTGCAGGCGAGATAGAGCACATATCCCGCGCCCAAAACTTTTAAGATTCCTAGAGTATTTGGCAAAAGCTCGGCGAGTAAATGTGCGCCATAGCCGCATAGAATCATTATGGACGCAAACCCAGCATAAATACCTAAAATTAGCCTTTTGCTTTGGGTATGTCATAATTTACCACGCTATTTAGAGCAAGAATATTGTTCGGACCCGGTGTAGTCGCTGTGATAACCGTATAAAGAGTAAGAGAAATAAAAGTGTCAAGCCCCATAGCTACTCCATTTTTGAGCTTTGTCTAAAGCGGTATTTTATCAAAAAAACAATTTCAAGGGGGCAAAGGGTAAATTAGCAATGAAAGGATTTTATGCTATGATTATTTTTGTGAAATTTAGAATCCAAAAGATAAAAAATGCAAGAAAATACCCCTTATCATTCCCCGTGTCCTGTGGAAACAGCGCTCAATCTAATTGGCAACAAATGGAAAATTTTGATTATCCGCGATTTGCTTAGGGGCAAAATGCGATTTGGTGAGCTGAAAAAGTCTATTAGCGCAACGAAAAACCAAAGTATCTCGCAAAAGGTGCTAACGCAGAATCTCCGCGAGCTAGAAAGCGCAAAACTCATTACGCGCAAGGTGTATGCCGAAGTTCCACCCAAAGTAGAATATAGTCTTACAAAACTTGGGCAAAGCCTGCAATCTGTGATTGAAAGCCTTGAGAAATGGGGAGAATGCTACAAGAGTATTTCTTGATTAAATTGCCCATAGTTAATAATTTGTCCAAGAAAATGCGCTTTTGTTTGTATCTAAGGCTATAAGAGCTTGTTTGTCTTGCGCACTAAGAGTGAAATCAAAAATATTTCTGTTTTCTTGCATACGATTCTTTTTAGAAGTTTTAGGAATGACGCTAATGCCTTGTTCAACAAGGAATCGTAAGAGGATTTGTGCGGGTGTTTTGTCGTAGTTTCGCGCAATGTTTTGAAGTGTCGGATTCTCCAAAATTGAGCCTTTGCCCGCAATAAATGGAGACCAACTCTGCAAAAGCGTGCCATACTTTAGCATTGCCTCTCGCAAGGGTTTTTGTTGCATAAACAGATGTGTTTCGCATTGATTGATAGCGGGGACAATCTCACAGAATCGCACGAAATCCTTATAGGCTTTTGCGCCAAAGTTTGAGATTCCAATCGCCCTTAATATTCCTTGTTTATAGAACGATTCCATTGCTTGATACATTTCTTTGGAATGAGCGTAAGGCTCGTGAATCAGCAGGCAGTCAATATAATCCAACCCCAAAGTTTTGAGAGATTTTTCAATGGAATCTTTTGTCAAATCTTCATTCCTTGCACTCAAAAGTTTTGTTTGCACGAAAAATTCTTCGCGTTTGATTCCGCTTGAACGAATCGCCGCTCCCAATTCGGCTTCATTGCCATACATTTGCGCGCTATCAAAAAGCCGATAACCCACTTCAATAGCTTCGCTCATAGCTTTTTGTCCGCTTGCCCCTGTGAGTTGGTATGTCCCAAGCCCTAAAATGGGCATTTGGATTCCATTGTTTAAAGTCAGAAATTGCATTTTTTCTCCTTGTTGTGCATCCTTTGCAAGCAAATCATTTGCTCCTCCAAGTGCGAAAAAGCCCGTAATTTTTGCGGTGGTTTTAAGGAAATCTCTGCGATTTTGCATCTTTACTCCTTAGAATTTCAAATGCGCAATTATAAATCCTAATACCTACTCCTTGTCAAGTTTTTGTAATAATATAATGCTTGATATTGGGGAATTGTAGAGAATAACACTAGAAAAATAAATAAAGTTTTAAGATTTGTAAGCACAAATTGCGTCGCACAAGTAGATTTTAGAATCTTTGGAATCATTATATTGCTAAACCTATTGACAAACACCAACTATTAGGCTTTATAATGATGGAATTTCCTACATAAAAGGAGCAATATGTATCCAAAGATTTTTTGGCTAATGCTAGGCGTGTTTATATTCGGTGTTTTAGGGGTGGCAGACGCAAGAGGCGAGATGAGAAAGGATTTAGCAGAGGGAGGGTTAATGCAAATACAAATGCACTTTGGGGATAAAAGCTTTGTTTTGAGTCTAGAAAACAATACAGCAGCAAGGGATTTTTATGCGCTTTTGCCTTTACGCCTAAGCTTTAGCGATTATGTAGGCAAAGAAAAGATTGGTAGGCTTGATAAAAGCCTAAGCATTCAAGAGGACGGAGAATATGACCCGCAAAGCGGCGATTTTTTCTATTTCGCCCCTTGGGGTAATGTCGGAATCTTTTATGCAAAGCAGCCCCCATACAAGGGCTTGGTTAAGTTAGGCGCAGTGAAGGATTCAAAGGAATCTTTTATCACGCACCTAAAAGCCCAGAAGCAAGATTTTATCCTCACGATAGAAAAATATCCAAACAAGGAGTAAAGATAAATTGGTAGCTTTTTATAGGTGTTTTTGGGGTAAAGATTAGATACCAAAAAGAATCCCATATCGTGTAGAAAATGCCTGAATTTGCTAGATTGATGTTCGGAGCGATTGAGCTTTAAGTTTTGTCAAAGAGGCTTAAGAATAGAATTTTGCGAGAGCTAAAATTACAAAAGGGAAAAAATGAAAAAGAATATCGTTGTTGTAGGTGCAGGGAGAGGCTTAGGTATTTCTGTTGCAAAACACTTTGGCAAGAGTGATTTTAGGGTTATTCTCATTGCAAGAAATGTTGGGAATCTAAACGTGTATAAAGAAGAGCTTGAAAAAGAGGGCATTGAGACTTTTATCTATTCTGCAGATTGTGAAAAACCGCAAACTTTGGAATCTGCTTTTAAGGAAATCCAAGCTACCTTTGGCGTGGTAGATGTTCTTGTGTATAATGCAAGAGTGCGTGAGGACGGGTTTGCAACGGCGTTTAGCAATGATGACTTCATCAAGCATTATCAAACCGATGTCGCAAGTGCTTTGTGTTGTGTTAAGCTTGTAATGCAAAAACAAGCGGAGCAAAGAAGCGGTGTGATTCTATTATCGGGCGGTATTTTTGGGGATAATCCTAGCAAAGAACACGCGGGAATCTCAATAAGCAAAGCCGCGCTCAAGGCACTTGGCAAGACATTGCACGATGAATTAAAAGAAAAAGGCATTTTTGTGGGGCTTATCACCATAGCAGGACACATTCAGCCAAACACACAACACGCCCCTGAATTGATTGCAGAGAAATATTGGGAAGCCTACCAAAAGCAAGATAAATACGAGGTTGTGTATTAAACTGCAAATTTTAAGGAGGGATAATACAGGAAAATAAACAGCAGAAAATATCCTAGCAAGAAGTAAAAATAAATTGCGCGAGTTTAAAGCCGCGCAAATGGCACGAAAATATCCCAAATATTGTATAATGCGCACAAAATTCGCTTTAAGGGTTTTTTATGTTCTCCCTCGCAAACCGCAGAAATAAAAGATTAAGAGTTTGTAAGGGCTGGAATAGTAGAATTTCAATAAAATGCAGGGGAAAATATGACAATTACGCAAAGTTTTTTTGCTACACCAACCATAGAATATATTAAGAAGCTAGGGTTAGATAAATCAGACTCTAATTTTACTATTCTTTTGGATATGTTTATGCAAGAAAATTTAAGTGTTGATATAAGGAGAGAGATAGTATCTTCTATTGGCAGACAAAAAGACAATGATAAAATCTATGAGTTTTTGTCTAAAGAAGCCTTTAATAATCATTATATGGAAGTAATTTATCAAATGTTTCGCACTTGCCTTTATAAAGCAAAACAAGATGTAAAATTTGCCATTTTAAGAGATAAAATGTTAGCACATTATCAAAATGAAGTAATGCAGAAAATGTTTGAATATTACGAATTTAGACAAAATAAAAAGCAAGTTAAAACTAGGCAGAGACAGATTCTAAAACCCTCTTTGCTTATAGGCGATAATAGTATCTCACTTAACAAAATACAAGAACAGCAAATCCAGCTCGTTTTTACTTCTCCTCCATATTATAACGCAAGGCTTTATAACGATTATAAAAGTTATCAAAACTACCTAGATTCTATGAATAATACCCTAAAACAATGTTATAGAATCTTAGAAAATGGCAGATTTATCCTTATTAATGTTTCGCCTGTAATTACTAAAAGAGCGGGGAGAGAATTTGAATCTATTCGCTATCCAATTCATTTTGATTTTCATAAAATCTTATGCGAAAGTGGATTCTATTTTGTAGATGAGATTATTTGGATAAAGCCAGAATACTCTGTGCCAAATCGTATAGCAGGATATTTGCAGACAAAAAAACCTTTAAGTTATAAACCAAACTGCATTACTGAAAGCATTATGGTTTATCGTAAAAATTCCCCCTTTTTGCTTGATAAAAATATTAAAGCTTATGATAAAAATTTAAAAAATAATGAAGAGGTGGATTCTACAAATTGTTGGTATATCGCACCAAAATCTGATAGAAATCACCCTGCAGTTTTCCCAGAAGAGCTTTGCGCAAAAGTTTTAAAATATTATTCTTTTGAAGGTGATGTTGTATGCGACCCTTTTGCGGGAAGTGGGACTTTTGGTAAGGTGGCAAAAGAAATGGGTAGAATCCCACTTTTGTGTGAGCAGAATTTAGAATATGCACAAAAATTAAAACAAAGAGGATTTGATGAGATTTGATAGCATAATCATCAGTAAAACCATAGAAAAACTTTTGAAAGGGGAGGATTATAGAGAGGAAATTGTTAATGCTATCAATTTAGAATTTTTAGATTTTGCTTTAGAGTTTTTTAAACAAATTTTAGAAGCAAAGATGAGTGATACAAGTATCAATTTAGAATGGTATAAGCAATATTTCATCAATAATGCAAATATTGAACCAAGTGAAGCAGCAATATTTGCGGGTATGAATAAAAAAACTATCAGCAATATTTATGGTAGTGCTACTAAGGAAATTGTATTAAATGTAGCAAACGCTAATATTGATTATTTAGAAGATTTATTAAGCTCATTAGGTGATAGCAGTGAAAATATAGGTATTAATCTTAAAATTTCTTACAAAGGGATTTCAGTAGAATTAAATTTAAATGAAAGTTTGTTGGTTATTAATGCTTTAGCCACCAAGAAAATTGCTTTGCGTGGTGGAGCTTGGAGTAGCATAGGTAAGAGAGTAGAAAAACCTTTAGTGTTGGCTTTGTGTGAAAAATGCAGAGTTAGAAAGGATTGTATCAATAGTGAAATTTTTAAGAAAAATGGCGAACTTGATTTTGATAGGGAAGTGGATTTTAAACTTTATAATTTTAACAAGAGCAAAGAATACAGAGTTGAAGTAAAATTGATGGGTAAAGGCAATCCAGAATCTGCAGATGCTGTAATTGCAAGAGATACTAATATATTCATAGCAGATACTCTAAGTTTGCAGAATAAAAATCAATTGAAGTCTTTAGGAATTGAATATTTAGAGCTTAAGAATAATAAAAACTGCTTAAATGATTTTAGAAAAATTTTATATAAGCTAGAGATACCTTATTGCTCTAGATAATTTATTTTTATTGTGGGCTGAAATGGAAAGCGTTTCAAGGCATTTGGGGAATCTTTTACTTAGTTTAGATTCTAACCTGCAAACGCAAAGT
>NZ_JAIEFA010000019.1 GCF_029067145.1 Helicobacter sp.
GCTTTTAGTAGAAAAATTAACATCTCTAAGTTTAAAAAATCCACAAATTTTATTCCTCTTTTTATTTGGCAAATTTTTTCTCACTCTTCTATCATACCAGATTCTTTTAGGTAAGCGATTCTTTTGCAATCTTCACCTTGGAATCATTGATAAAAACAAAGAAAGGCAATGTTGATGTTGGATAAATTAGAAATAGAATCGTTAAGACAATATTATGAGGCACAGATTGGGCATTTGCGTCAAAGAGCAGTTTGTATTGATGAAATGACAATGGACATAGAATCTTTCCATATTGCTATCAAGGAATTGCAAGATAGAAACTCTGTCAATCAATCCAAAGAAAAAAGTTTTGAAATCATTTCTCACACTCATATGCAAACCTTAATGAATCTTGAAATTTGTTTAAAGAATTTGTTGCAAGATTGCAATGGTATTGAGTTTGCCAAAACCAAAAATGCGCACAAAAGCAAGAGTATCAAAAAAGATTCTAAACATTCTTATGAGTTTTTAGCTGTTTTGCACTCTAAAACACAAGAGCTAAAGAATAGTTTAACATTTGCCCAAACGGATTTGGAGGATATTTTAAATGTTTTAAAGTTAATTCAAAAAAATGGTGAATTAATTAGCTTGATGGCTTTAAAATTGAGCAAGAAAGTGATGAGTCCTGCAATGACCAATGGGGTTTTGCAGGATATTTCTATCAAAGCGCGTCAAGTTATAAAAACATTGGATGGAATTGGCGCAGGATTACAAAACGCAACAGAATGTATCTGCCAAAAATACGAGCAATTACCAATACAATTAAGAGAGATTCTAACACCTTTAGAATTGGGATAAAGCAACAATTAGACAACGCGCTACTTCGTCCATACGAATGCAGTGAAGTAATCTTAACAATAAGAATTCCCAAAGTTTAAATTTCTTTGCCTTTGAAATTTTGAACTTCTCTTGAGGCAATTCAAGTTTTTTATTGTTTTTTCAAGTTTTTTAGCTAAAATACTGCACTAAATTTTGTGTAATTGATATTACAAAATTTTACAAAACAAGTTGTCTTACAGGCATTTAAATACCAAGTAAGCCCTATGCTTGGAATCATTCATACAAAAGAGGAAAAATGAAAAATTATCTTAAAATACTTTCTCAATTATTTTTAGGTGTCTTTTGCGGTGTTGTCTTATTAACAGGTTGTTCTAAAGAAAATAAAGGTGCAGAACAACAGCAAAATATGGCACTTCCTGTTAATACGCATAATGTCAAAAGACAAGATGTGCCGATTAACTTTGAATACCCTGCAAAACTAACAAGTTTGCAAAGTGTAGGAATCTATGCGCGTGTAGAGGGAGTCTTGCTAGAGCAATATTTTATTGAGGGTGAATTGGTTAAAAAGGGCGATAAGCTCTTTAAGATTGAACCTGACAAATATCAAGCAGCCGTTAATATGGCACGAGCAGCTTACAAAGCTGCACAACGCGATTGGATTAGAGCGCAAAAGCTTTTCAAAAACAAGGCACTTAGCCCAAAAGAGTATGATTCTGCGCAATCTACTTATGAAAATACGCGTGCAAACTTAGATGCAGCAATGATTGATTTGGGTTACACTGATGTAATGGCAACCGCAAGTGGTAAAATCAGTATGAAACATTACGACATCGGTGATTTGGTGGGTAAAGCAGGTGCGGATAATTTGCTTACAACCATTACGCAATTAGACCCAATCCACGCGGAATTTTCTATCCCTAGCAATGATTATTATTTCTTGCGCACTTTGGATTATGAAAATGTTAAGGTGATTTATCTGCTTCCTGATGGCACACCTTTTGACAATCTCGGTAAATTAGACTTCATTGATAGCGTCTTAGAGCCAAGCACAGCGACAATTAAAGCGCGCGCTATTGTGGAGAATCCAGAGCATTTGTTGGTACCCGGAGAATTTTCGCGCATTCGTTTAGATGGAATCATCGCAAAGGATTGCATTGCGATTCCACAAGTGGCACTAATGCAAGACGCCAAAGGAAGTTTTGTATTTAAAATCGTAGATGGCAAAGTCCAGCCAACGCCTGTAGTGCTAGGTTATAATATCGGTAACGACGTAATCATCAAAAGTGGCTTGAATGACGGAGATATAATTGTTACAAGTCAGTTGATTAAACTACGTCCTGGTGCCACAGTAACCCCGCTTAATCAAGCGCAGACCAATCAAGCTCCAAATAATCAGGCTAAGCCTTAAGCAAAGGATTCTTGAATGTTTTCTAAATTTTTTATTGAACGTCCTGTTTTGGCAATGGTGATGTCCATTATCATTGTTATTGCTGGGGCTTTGTCGGCTTTTTCTTTGGCAGTGGAGGAATATCCTCAAGTAACTCCGCCAGAAGTCGCAGTATCTGCTACTTATCCCGGTGCAAGTGCGGAAGTTATTTCTAATACCGTCGCAAGTGTATTGGAGAATAGCATCAATGGGGTAGAAAATATGATTTATATGCAGAGTTCTTCTACTTCTAGTGGTTCTTTAAGTATTAATGTGTATTTTACTAATGAAACAGACCCAGACCAAGCAACCATCAATGTGAATAATCGTGTGCAAGCTGTATTAAGTCAATTACCGCAAGAAGTCCAAAGGTATGGCGTAACAGTCAATAAGCAGTCTTCTACTATTTTGGCGGTTTATTCATTATTTTCTGATATGCCAAATCAAGATGCAACTTATATTGCAAACTATGCCGCGATTAATATTTTAGATGAGTTAAAACGTGTGCCGGGCGTTGGAGATGCAACACTCTTTAGCAGGCAAGAATATTCTATGCGTATTTGGCTTTCTCCAGATAAGCTACGCAAATATAATCTAGCACCCTCTGAAGTGATTGCGTTAGTTCAAGAGCAAAACTCGCAGTTTGCTGCAGGATATTTTGGGCAAGAACCTGTGCGAAAAGATTTGGAATTTACTTATAGCGTAACAACAAAAGGACGTTTTAGCGATGCAAAAGAGTTTGAGGAAATTTTGATTAAGACAAACGAAGATGGTTCTGCTTTACGTCTTAAGGATATTGCACGGATTGAGTTGGGAGCGGAAGATTATAGTGTGAATGCTTACTATAATCAAAAAGAAGCAGTTGCCTTTGGTGTTTTTTTGCAACCCGGAGCCAATGCGCTAGATGTTGCCGATGGTGTGGCTGCAAAGCTAGAAGAGCTTTCAAAGGATTTCCCTGATGGTTTGCAGTATGCGATTCCTTATGATACGACACAATTCGTAAAAATATCTATTGGCGAGGTGATTAAAACTTTTGTTGAAGCAATTATCCTTGTCGTGATTGTTATTTATTTCTTTCTCCAAAACTTCCGCGCTACGATTATCCCAGTGCTTGCGGTTCCCGTGTCCATTATTGGCTCATTTGCAGGAATGTATTTGCTTGGATTTTCTATCAATCTATTGACGCTTTTTGGGCTGATTTTGGCGATTGGAATCGTTGTAGATGACGCGATTATCGTTATAGAAAATGTGGAGCGTTTGATTCACTCGGAAAAACTCCCTGTAAAAGAAGCTACAATTAAGGCAATGGAGGAGATTCAAAGTCCTGTTATCGCAATTGTATTGGTGCTCTCTGCAGTGTTTATTCCTGTTGCATTTATTGGAGGATTTAGTGGAGAGATTTATAAGCAGTTCGCGGTAACTATCGTGATTTCAGTTATTATTTCTGGATTTGTTGCTTTGACACTCACGCCTGCACTTTGTGTTTCAATCCTTAAAACAAAAGAACCCAAGCCTTTTTATATTGTCAAAAAATTTAATTCTTTCTTTGATTGGCTAACACATAAATTTACCGACAAAGTTGCCCATACGATTCGACGTGGAAGTTTATATGTGATTCTTTTTGTGGGGTTATTAGCAATTACAGCAGGGCTTTTTACGCGTGTGCCAAGCGGGCTTGTTCCATCGGAAGATAAGGGTGTTTTGCTTGTTTCTATGCAACTTCCACCAGCAACTGCTCTTAGCAAAACAACACAAATGGCAAATTTTGTGGCAGAATCAGTAATGAATAATCCAAATTCCTATTCTATTATGACGCTCGCAGGTTATGATATGCTCTCAAGTGCAGTAAGAAGTCATGGTGGTACAGCGTTTATTATGTTAAAAGATTGGAAAGAAAGAAAGAGTGCGGAGCAAAATTCTCAAGCTTTAGCGGGTTCGCTAACAGGACAGCTTATGCAGTATCCTAGTGCAATTATTTTCGCACTCAATCCTCCACCGATTATGGGGCTTAGCTTGACAGATGGATTTGAAATGTATATCCAAGACCGCACAGGAGCTCCTGTGCAAGAGTTGCAAAAACACACACAACTTGTTTTAGAGGCTGCACAAAAGCGTCCAGAACTCACAGGGTTGCGGACAACCTTGAGTGTAAATGTGCCACAATATCGTATAGATTTGGATAGAGAAAAAGCCAAAGCAATGGGGGTGAATGTGAGTGATGTCTTTACAACACTTCAAGCAACTTTTGGGGCATACTATGTCAATGATTTTAACCTTTTTGGGAGAACCTATAAAGTCAATGTGCAATCCGAAAGTCCTTTTAGAGAAAAGCCAGAGGATTTGCGCAATGTTTTTGTGCGTTCTAGTAGTGGCGAGCTCGTGCCTATTAGCTCACTTGTGAAATACGAACGCGTCATTGGTCCAGATATTTTGGAGCGGTTCAATCTTTTCCCGGCAGCACAAATTTCAGGAGATGCAAAACCGGGCTATTCTTCAGGGGACGCACTTTTAGCGATTGAAGAAGTCGCTAATGAAGTTTTGCCAGAGGGCTATACGATTGCATTTTCGGGAAGTTCTTATCAAGAAAAAGCAAGTAGTGGGACAGGCGCGGTCGCCTTTGTCTTTGGGCTTGTGTTCGTTTTCTTGATTCTAGCCGCACAATATGAGCGGTGGCTTATGCCTCTTGCGGTTGTTACTGCCGTGCCATTTGCGGTGTTTGGTGCGATTTTAGCAACTTGGCTTAGAGGATTGAACAACGACATCTATTTCCAAGTAGGATTAATCACTTTGATTGCGTTAGCGGCGAAAAATGCGATTTTGATTATTGAGTTTGCAATGCAGGCACGAGAACACGAGGGCAAAGATATTTATGATTCTGCGGTGGAAGCAGCAAGATTGCGATTCCGCCCGATTGTAATGACTTCGCTTGCTTTTACAATCGGTGTTTTCCCTCTCGCAATTAGCACGGGTGCAGGGGCAGCTAGCCGCCACGCAATAGGAACAGGGGTTATTGGTGGAATGCTTGCGGCAACTTTTATTGCCACTTTCTTTATTCCGCTTTTTTATACCTATTTTGCAAGATTTAGCGAATTTATCGCGTCTTTTAGGAGCAAACATGATTAAGATTTCAAAAATTTGTTTTCCTCTTGCAATATTGGCTATTTTAGGAGGTGGTTGTTCTCTTTCTCCAAAATATGTGCAACCACAAACAAACTTGCCGGATTCTCAAGAAGCAATACAATCCGTGCAAGAAATAGCAATTTCGCAAAAATGGTGGGAAGATTTTGGTGATGAGACTTTAAATCGTTTTGTGGAGGAAGCATTGCAAAATAATTATGATTTACTTGTTGCAATGCAAAGAGTAGAGCAAGCGCGTAGTCAGTGGAGTTATGCTAGAAGCGACCGCTATCCTAATATCCAAGCACAGGGAGGAGCAACAAAGAATCGCAAAAATCCAGCACAAAATCAGCCAGACAATTACAACAATTTCTCTTTAAGTGCAGTTTTGAGCTTTGAGCTTGATTTGTGGGGACGCGCAAGAGATGCAGACAGAAGAGCTCTAGCGCAGTTGTTTGCTGTGAAGGCAAATCGGGATATGGTGCGTTTAAGCCTTGTTTCAAATGTCGCGGAGAGTTACTTTGGAATCCTAACACTGAATAATCAAGTGCAGATTTCTAAAAATACTCTAAAAAGTCGCGAGGAAAATTACGAATATCGCAAGAAAGAGTTTGATGTAGGTAAAATTTCCGAGATTGATATGCAACAAGCAAAATCCGAAATGGCAAGTGTGCGTGCGCAGTTGCAAAGCCTTTTAATGGAGCAAAACGCTGCACAAAGTGCATTTTTAATTTTGCTTGGACGCGACGGAGCAGGAGTTTTTGCTAATGAGATTCCAACACAACCACAAGCTTTGCCTAACTCTCCTATGATTGAGGCAGGTTTGCCCTCTAGTATTTTAGAGAAACGACCCGATATTGAAGCGGCAGAACAGAATCTCAAAGCCGCAAATTTTAATATTGGAATCGCAAGAAGTGCGTATTTTCCAACTATTTCTTTAACGGGGCTTTTTGGTTATGTAAGCCCGCAGTTAAATGAGCTTGTGAATACCTCTAATTCTACATGGAATTTTGGAGGAAACTTTGTCGGGAATTTGATTGATTTTGGACGCACAAGCTCCAATGTAGATTTGGCTAAATCACAATATGAAGAGATGATTCTAAACTATGGGCAGACTTTGCGCACTGCCTTTGGTGAGGTAAGACAAAGCTTATTTAATTATCAAATGACCGGAGAGAAGTTGAGTAGTTTAGATGAGCAAGTTTTGGCACTTAAGCGCACATTGGAGCTTGCAAATTTGCGTTATGGCGAAGGTTACACGAATTACCTTGAAGTGCTTAGCACACAAAGTTCTCTCTTTAGTGCAGAATTAAGCCAGCAAAGTGCGAAATTAGAAACTCTAAGCGCAGCAATTAGTCTTTACAAAGCCTTTGGTGGTGGTTGGGATAAAGAAAAATATCAAGAGGAATAATGCTTAATGGTGCAATAAAACAAACTCTCGCGATTCTGTAACTTCGTCCTTGTCGGGCGAAGCAATCTATAATTTGGAATCTCGCTTTTTGGATTCCATTGTAAAAGTTGCTTTATGCTTAATTATGATTGCCACAGCCCTAAAGGGCTTCGCAATGACAAAAAGTGCTTTTTATCTTAATCCAATTATAAATTGCCGCAATTCCGCTAAAATAGAATCCTGCAAGGATATAGAATTTTAAGCAAGATTTTGTTACACTCTGTATTTCAAAAATTAAGGCAATATTTGGCTTTATTGCTATGGAGATTTAGAATGAATGAAGCAAAATCAATTTGGATGGACGGCAAATTAGTTCCTTGGAAAGAAGCAAACGTCCATATTCTCACACATACATTGCATTATGGTAATGGTGTATTTGAGGGCACAAGAGCATACAAAACAGATAAAGGTATGGCAATCTTTAGATTACAAGACCATACTAGACGACTTTTAAATTCTGCTAAAATTGTTGCGATTAATGTTCCTTATACTCAAGAGGAAATTGAAAAAGCACAGATTGAACTTCTAAAAGACAATCAATTTACTAGCAACACTTATTTGCGCCCTTTGATTTATTTGGGCTATGGTGTTATGGGAGTTTATCATAAAAAAGCGCCTGTGCAATTAGCGATTGCTGCTTGGGAATGGGGTGCATATCTTGGCGAGGAGGGATTAGAAAAAGGAATCCGAGTCAAAACTTCTTCGCTTGTGAGAAATCCCGCTAAATCACTTTTTGGCAAGGCAAAAGCTTGCGGAAACTATTTAAATTCCCAAATGGCGAAATTTGAAGCAATTGAATGTGGCTATGAGGAAGCATTATTGCTAGACGATAATGGAATGATTGCAGAGGGTAGCGGAGAGTGCTTTTTTATCGTGCGCAATGGAGTATTGATTACACCTCCAAGTGATAGTGTATTGGAATCCATTACGCAAGATTCCATTATTACGATTGCAAAAGGTATGGGTATAAAAGTGGAACGCAGAAATATCACACGCGATGAAGTTTATATCGCTGATGAAGCGTTCTTTACCGGAACTGCGGCGGAAGTTACTCCTATTTGTGAGCTAGATGCGCGCGTGATTGGAAGTGGGAGACGAGGCGAAATAACCCATAAACTCCAAAATGCGTTTTTTGATGTTGTCTATGGGAGAGATGAGAAATTCTCCCATTGGCTAACTTACATTGGATAAAGGTTTTATATGCCCATTGATTTAAACGAACATTTAAGACAAAAAAACAGAAATTATAACGATTCAAATTCTAGTAATAATTCTAACAATGACAAGGGTGGAGGCAATAGTGGAAACAACAAAAATCACGGATTCCAAACCCCTAAAATGCCAAATTTTAGTATGCCAAATGGTAAAAAAATGGCAGGATTGTATCTACTGGCGATTCTTGCGATTTTACTCTTTTTGCTCAAACCCTTTACAATTATCAATAGTGGTGAAGTGGGCGTAAAGATTACGACAGGGGAATTTGACCCTACTCCTTTGCAGCCGGGCATTCATTTTTATATTCCGGGCATTCAAAAAATTATTGCGGTAAATACAAAAGTTAGAATCGCAGAATTTACAAGTGTAGAAACTTCAAATTATCGTAGTCGTGATGAGGGAAGCCTAAGAAACCAAGCCATTAGCGTGTTGGATTCTAGGGGTTTGTCTGTATCGGTGGAGCTTGCGGTGCAGTATCGGTTAGACCCTTTAAGCGTGCCACAAACTATTGCAACTTGGGGGCAAAATTGGGAAGAGAGAATCATTACTCCTGTGATTCGTGAAATTGTGCGCAATGTCGTAGGAAGCTTTCCTGCGGAGGAATTACCGACTAAGCGGAATGAAATTGCAACTTTGATTGACCACAAATTTCGCGAAAACATTAATGGGCTTGAGAATCGTCCGGTGGAATTGGTGTCTATCCAATTAACCGAAATTGTCTTGCCTGTCGCGATTAAAGAACAAATTGAACGCGTGCAAGTGGCGCGACAAGAAGCCGAGCGTGCAAGATATGAGGTAGAGCGCGCAAAACAAGAGGCAGAGAAAAAAGCTGCACTTGCTAAAGGTGTTGCGGACGCGACTATTATTGAAGCGGACGCGCAGGCAAAAGCGAATCGTTTGATTAGTCAAAGCCTTAATTCCCCGCTTTTGCAGTTGCGTCAAATTGAGGTGCAAGGAAAGTTCAACGAGGCTTTACAAAATAATCGCGATGCAAAGATTTTCTTAACGCCCGGTGGTGCCACACCAAATATTTGGTTAGATTCTAAAGATAATCAACGCGCAACTTCCGTGAGCAATTAAGGAATCTTAAGTGCAGGCGATTCTTAAACAAATTGCGTGGGATAAGCTAAATGGCTTAATCCCTGTTATCGCGCAAGATTATCAAACGCAAGAAGTGTTAATGCTTGCATTTATGAACAAGGAAGCATTAGAGTTAAGCCTACAAAGTGGTTTTGCACACTATTTTTCGCGTTCCAAGCAGCGCATTTGGAAAAAGGGTGAGCAAAGCGGACATATACAAAAGATTCGCGAAATTGCGTTGGATTGCGATAAAGATAGCTTGCTTTTAAAAGTGGAGCAAAAGGGTGTTGCTTGTCATAGCGGAGCAAAAAGTTGTTTTTTTAATCTCGTCTCTCAAGGTGAGATAACAAATACCGCCTTAGAATCTCAAGCGGATATGAGCGCGGTTTATGGGGTGGTGGATTCTCTCTACCATACTTTACAAGAGCGCAAAGGTGCAGATTCCAAAACTTCTTACACGGCTTCACTTTATCACAAAGGCGAGAATGCGATTGCAAAAAAAATCGTGGAGGAAGCCGCAGAGCTTGGTTTTGCAATCAAAGATAAAGATTCTAAAGAAATTATTTATGAAGCGGCAGATTTACTCTATCACGCGCTTGTTGGACTTAGTTTTAGTAATATTTCGCCCGATTTGGTAAAGCAAGAGATTGCGAGACGCTTTGGGTTAAGCGGAATTGAGGAAAAAAATTCGCGTCAAGAAAAATGATTTAAGGTTAAGCTAGATTATGGACGAAATGAAAAATTATTTAATGGCATTGCTAGACACAATCCATTATTTTTCTTTACCTGATTATTTGGTGCTTAGCTGCATTTTTTTGATTATTTTGTTGTTTTTTTTGCTAAGCGTAGCATTGCGTTTTAATGCTTTGCTCGCAACCTTAACTTTTGTTATTAGCGGAACTTTTCTTTTTGGTTCTCCTTTTATTTATCAGACGATTATGGAATCTTATGTCAAGCAAATAGACCTTACGCTTTTTCATAACGAACAACTGCATTATGACGATGTGTATTATATTGAAGGGCAATTTACCAATGTGGGTTTAATAGACTTTAGAGGTTGCGTGTTGAGCGTGAATTTCATTCCGACAGGATTAAAAAAAATTAAAGCCTTGCGGTATAAAATCAAGCCCAAATTTATGCACATAGAAAATTATAAGATTCCTCTTAAGAAGTTAGAATCTAGGGAGTTTAAACTCATTATTCCCCCTCCGCAAGCGAATATGAAATTTACTTTAGACACCAAAGGCGCGTGCTATTAATGGAGCAGATAAAAGTCGCAATTAGTGTTGGGGATTGTAATGGCATAGGTTTGGAGATTCTGCTTAAAAATCACAAGAGGATTTCTAAGCTTTGCACCCCGCTT
This sequence comes from Helicobacter sp., assembly GCF_029067145.1. Classification (GTDB taxonomy): domain Bacteria; phylum Campylobacterota; class Campylobacteria; order Campylobacterales; family Helicobacteraceae; genus Helicobacter_D. The sequence goes on from NZ_JAIEFA010000019.1 coordinate 10,471, forward strand.
TATTGTGTAGAGAAAGAATTATTACAAGAAGCGGCTAAAATGCTACAAATAAAACTACCCAAACATTTAAAGTGTATTGCGCCTAATGCCAAGATTCCTCCTATTATGCCTGCAAAAATTACCAAAGAGAGCGGCGCGTATTCCTATGCTAGTTTTTTGAGTGCGCTTAATCTCACATTGCAGGACAAGGCAAAGGCATTGGTTACTTTGCCGATTCATAAAAAAGCGTGGCAATTAGCTGGGATTCCTTATGCGGGGCATACAGAAGCCTTACGAGATTTACTAAAGATGAAGCAAAAGCAAGCTATAATGGTGTTAGGTTCGCCTAAGCTCTATGTGGCACTTTTTAGCGACCATATTCCGCTTAAAAGTGTGCCAGATTCCATAAATGCAGAATCGCTAACGCAGTTTTTGTTGAACTTTGCGCCTTTTATTACAAAAACACCTTGTGGCGTGCTTGGGCTAAATCCGCACGCTGGAGACTTTGGGGTGCTAGGCAAGGAGGAGGAAGCAATCACTCAAGCGATTAATGAGGCAAATCAAACGTTTAAAAAACAGGTTTTTATAGGACCGCTTGTGCCAGATACTGCGTTTGCGGGTAAGCATTTGCGCTATTATGTTGCGATGTATCACGACCAAGGATTGATTCCGCTTAAAACTTTGTATTTTAAGGAAAGTATTAATTTAACACTTAATCTGCCCATTATCCGCACTTCCGTAGACCACGGTACAGCATTTGATATTGCCTATGCTAACAAGGCGGATTCTACAAGCTATCTAAATGCGGTAAAAGAGGCGGTTTTTCGTGCTAAGAAATGAAACGCAACTTGTCCGCATTGAAAAAACACATTAAAGGAACTAGAATGAAAGAAAAAACAAAAGTCGTTTTGCTAGGTGGGAGCAATTCTATTGCGGTAAATGGATTGCAAAAGGGCTTAAGACAAGAAAATATAGAGCTAACAAATCTTGCGCTTGGTGGCACGGATAATCTGCAAAATCTTTTTGAACTCGTCCATAGTAAGAATCAAAAAGTCTTAAGTGAAGCAGATTTTATTGTTATTGAGACTAATATTAATGATTCGCATATGATACCGCAAGGATTCAACCTCCAGACGATAGGGAGAAATTTCTGTTGGCTGTGCGAAAAACTCTATCAATTCAATAAAAAAGTGATTTTCTTGATTTTACCCTTTGTGTATGATAATCTTTCTTTGAATGCACTTTTAAAGTCAAAAGCAAATTATTATGGATTCAATGTAGTGGATATACACGAGCAATATAAAAAATGGGGATTACTTCAGTTTTATAATACCACAGATGCGTATCATCAAATATATGCATTGATGTGTTTAGTTGGTCAGAGGATTATAGAATCTCTAGGCGAGTTTAAACCGCTTAAATCTAATGCAAGTCGCGCAGAAGTTTTGCCCGAGTTTGCGATTCTATCTCCTGCAAGTTGTTTGGGCTCAGAATCCCTTACACCCATACATTATGGCAATTCTGTTTATCAAGAAGTAACTTAATAAAGTGATGAGGAATACAAATTAGGTAATGCAATGATTCTAAACTCCAAAAGCCTATGGGGAATGATACGCTTACCCTATGTGTTAAGCTATATTAAAGAATCCTACAGAATAGAACAGCAACAATATCAAGAAAAAATCAAAAAGAATCCAGAATTAAAACTTCCTCCTTTGGAATTCTAT
>NZ_JAIEFA010000002.1 GCF_029067145.1 Helicobacter sp.
CCAAAACCTTCCGCCTCTTGGTAAACCCGCCACCACTTCATTCCAACCCTTGTACCCCCAAACCAAACAAAAAAGGCTTTTTGCCCCCCCCCCCCGCAGGATTACATTAGACATTATTTCTCCTTTATATATTCTAAGCCAAGATTGTGGCGAAATTTAATGAAATGAAAACTAGATTGCAAGTTAAGTCCTTATGATAAGAGCAAAACAATCTTTTCCTTAACCTACTTTAATTTTTCTTTGAGCAACTCATTCACTTTTGCAGGATTCACACCCTTTGCACTTTTCATCACTTGCCCGACAAAGAATCCCAAAAGCTTATCCTTACCACTTTTATACTCGGCGACTTTATCGGCATTTGCTTTCAAAACTTCCTCAATCACTGCTAAAATTGCTCCATCATCACTCACTTGCTCCAAGCCCATTTCCACAATGAGTTTATCCACATCTCCACCGCGATTCTGCACTAGCACATCAAGGATTTCTTTCGCACTTTTTCCGCTAATTTTTCCCTCATCAATGCGTTTAACCAAAGTTGCCAATGCAGCAGAATTCACACCACAATTTTGTAGAGTATTCTCTCCTTTTAATCGTCCTAAAAGCTCGGTGGTAAGCCAAGTAACCGCACCCTTAGCACTCGCACCTAAGCGCAGCATATCCTCAAAATACAATGCCATTTCAAGCTCGCCGGTTAGCACACTCGCATCACTTGCTTTAATGCCAAACTCTCGCACATATCTTGCGCGTTTTTCATCGGGCATTTCTGGAATCTCTCTCCCCTCTGCCATTAATGCCTCATCAATAAACACAGGAAGCAAATCCGGGTCAGGAAAATAACGATAATCTGCCGCTTCCTCCTTGCCACGCATAGAACGCGTTGTGCCTTTTACGGTGTCAAAGAGTCGCGTTTCCTGCACGACTTCCTTATCGTATTTACCATCTTCCCACGCTTCAATTTGTCTTTCTACTTCATATTCAATCGCTTTTTGGATAAACTTAAAGGAGTTGAGATTCTTAATTTCTACGCGCGTGTAAAGATTGGAATCCCCTTTGGGACGAATGGAGACATTCGCATCACAGCGGAAACTCCCCTCTTGCATATTTGCATCAGAAATTCCCAAAAATCGCACGATAGAATGCAACTTCTTAAGATAGGCGATTGCCTCATCACTGCTCCGCATATCCGGCTCACTAACGATTTCCAAAAGTGGGGTGCAAGCGCGATTCAAATCCACTTTAGAATAATGGCTTTCGTGAATATTTTTACCTGCGTCCTCCTCCATATGCGCACGCGTTACGCCAATGATTTTTTTTTCTCCACCCACTTCAATCTCAATTTCTCCTTGTCCCACGATTGGAATCTCAAACTGACTGATTTGATAGGCTTTGGGTAAATCCGGATAAAAATAATTTTTACGCGCAAAAACGGAATTTTGATTGATTTTCGCATTAATAGCTGTACCAAAAGAAATTGCCTTTTTCACGACTTCACGATTCAGCACTGGCAATGCGCCGGGCAATCCTAGGCAAGTAGGACAAACATTTTTGTTTGGCTCTTCACCAAAACTCGTTGCACAAGCACAAAAAATCTTTGTTTTAGTATTTAGCTGGACATGCACTTCAAGCCCAATAATCGTTTCATAAGCACTCATTTAATTAACCTTATTGTTAAATTCGTGCGCATTTTATCGTGTTTTGCTTTAAAAAGGATTGATAAAAAAGGGAGAGAATCTTTAAAAACAGAGTAAATAAAAGTGGCCGGGAGAGAGGGATTCGAACCCCCGGAGGTATGACCCTCAACGGTTTTCAAGACCGCCGCTATCGACCACTCAGCCATCTCCCGAAACAATTTAAAATTAAAATTGGAGGCGACACCCAGATTCGAACTGGGGAATCAAGGCTTTGCAGGCCCATGCCTTACCGCTTGGCTATGTCGCCATTCGTGGTGCCCGAGGCCGGACTTGAACCGGCATGGACGCAATGTCCGAGGGATTTTAAGTCCCTTGTGTCTACCATTTCACCACCCGGGCTATTCAATATAAAACTACTTTTATGATTAAGAAATGGAGCGGGAGACGGGGATCGAACCCGCGGCCCCAACCTTGGCAAGGTTATGCTCTACCACTGAGCTACTCCCGCATAAAAGTGAGAGCAAAATTATAGCGACGCTTTTAAAAAAAATCAAGATATTTTAGAAAAAAATGATAAAATTGCAAACTTGATTGAATTTTTTAATTATCACAACAAGGAATCACGATGAAACAAAACCTTTCCCTTTCATTCAAATGCTTTGGAAGTTTAATTTTATGTCTTGGAATAGAAGCTATGGCTTTAGATTTCACTTATCAAACTTTCCTTATCCCTACCGCGCAAGCCAAAATATTAAATCAAGCCGCAGACAAAACCTCTTCCAATCCCCAAACCCTGCTTTTTGTTGCAAATTCCAAAGAGGGGATTCTTTATGCTGGTAATCAGGCTTTAGGTCGCTGCACACCTTTGTTGCAAGACAAAAGAGAATCGCAAAATGAACCTATTGCCCTAAAAGAAGGAATACTGGAATGTAAAAATCTAGCCTTAAAGGTTGAAAATGGCGCAATCCTAAGTGCGCTAACCGCTACACAAAACCTTAAACTAAACCTCAAGCTGATAGATTCTATGGTTTTGCAACAACAAGAAGCAACCTACCAATACCCCAAAAGCTCCAAACAAGCTAAAAATGCTTCAATCTCTAAGCAATTTCATTGCTCTAGTGATTCCAAAACACAAAAAATCTTGCAATCTGTGTATCAAAAATCTTTTAATTGTAAAAACGGCAAAGAAGTGTTTTTAAAAAGTGCGCAAGATTGTATGCAAAACTACTTTAAAGAAATGCTACAAATAAACGGCAAAGAAAAAGTAGCAAATGAAATAGAAAAATATCTGCAAACTTCGCCATTTGAAGAATACAATCAAGAATCTTTATATTTTTTTGATAACAATTTGCTTGTATTTCTTAAAAGCAATTATCTTTACACAGGAGGAGCGCACGGAATCTCTAGCAAATGGGGCGTTATCGTATCCAAAGAAAAGGGAATCCTTCCTCTAAATACAATGATAGATTCTAATAATGCGGAATTAAAAAGCCTATTATGGCAGGAATACCAAAATTATCTCAAAAGCGTAGAAGCAGAAGCCTTTGTGGATTTTGAATCCTTTAGGGTTTCAGACGCTATTTTGTTGGATTATGATTCTTTTGTTTTTCTCTATCAACCTTATGAAATTATGCCCTATGCCTATGGCATTGTTGAGCTTAGGATTCCGCTAGAGCAAATGGAAAAGTTTGGTAATTTTGCCAAAACACCGCTAGAATCTTTGTTTGCAAAATAACGCAAATAAATTTGCTATAATAAGCATTTTAAGGCAAGGAAATAAAATGAAATGGATTTGGTTTGGCTTATGGATTGGGTTTTGCTTAGGATTTCTTGGGTGCGAAAAACAAGAACATAAAGCAATGCAAGACACCATAGAACAAAAACAAGAAATCTTAGAAAATCTTGTGCTAAAAAGCAACGATGGCACGGAACTAATTGTCAATCAAAAACCACCTAAAAATCAAAGCAACTTTAAAAACATTGAACCCAAAAAAGAAAATATTTTTAAAAATCTCACCATTACTTCTCACCACAACAATCTCAAAGTTTTACTATTTTTCACGACTTGGTGCGACCCTTGCAAAGGTATTTTGCCTCATTTAGAAAACCTCAAAAAACAATTTGATAGCCAAATCGCACTTTATGGAATCCCAGTAGATGATTTGGTAGGCGAAGTGGAAAATTTCAAAGGTATAATGCAGGTTTTTAGTGAAGAAAACGAAGTTGAAATACCTATGATTTTGGACGAAAACCGCACGAAACTCTTTAACGCACTTGGTGGGCTTGAAGGCGTGCCGCTGATTGCTTTATACGATAAAGACGGAAAATACATTATCCATTATCTAGGCGCGATTCCAGAGGAAATGATTGAATTTGACCTCTCACAAAATCTAGCAAAAATAAAGGCACAATAATGCTTGGAATCTTCAAAAAAACCCTGCAAAAAACTACACAAAATATTCGTGATTTGCTTCCAAAAACCCATAAAAAGCTTGACAAAGAAACATTAGAGGAAATCCTAATTGCAACCGATATTGATTATGAACTCATTGAAATGATATTAAGCCCACTTGGTGAGCAAATCAGTCGCAATGAGCTTGAAGTCGCATTGCTTAGACTTTTTCGTGGGGAAAGTTATTATGATAAAGTGCAAGCTAAAACCATAGAAGAAAAGCCTTGTGTAAATCTTATTGTGGGCGTCAATGGTGCAGGCAAAACTACAACAATCGCCAAGCTAGCCTATCTCTATCAAAAACAAGGCAAAAGTGTGATTCTAGGCGCGGGGGATACTTTTAGAGCTGCTGCGATTGAACAACTTAAATTATGGGGAGAGAGATTGAATCTACCTGTCATTGCGTCCAAAATCGGACACGACCCCTCTGCTGTTGCCTTTGATACGATTACTTCCGCAGTTGCAAAAAACCTAGATATAGCCCTCATTGACACAGCGGGGAGATTGCACAATCAAAGCAATTTGCAGCAAGAATTACAAAAAATTATGCGCATTTGCGATAAGGCAAAATCTGGTGCTCCACACCAAAAAATTCTTATTTTAGACGGCACTCAAGGCACTTCTAGCTTAGAACAAGCAAAAGTATTTAGCCAAACACTAGGCGGGATAGATGGCGTGATTATTACTAAACTAGATGGCACAAGCAAGGGAGGAGCGATTTTTAGTATCCTCCATACTTTACGCGTTCCTATTTTGTATATTGGCATAGGCGAAAAAGCAGAAGATTTAATTGTTTTTAACGAGGAAGAATACATCACGACGATTTTAGATTCTATTTTTGAAAGCTAAATTCCAAAACTTTAGCAAGTTTTCCACGATTCTTTCAAATCCAATCACAAAGGTTGCAAAATGGCAAAGAAAAAAGCACAAATTTTTGAATGTCAGCATTGTGGATTCCAAAGCTCAAAATGGCTCGGAAAATGTTCTAATTGCGGAGCTTGGGAAAGTTTCTTGGAGCTTAAAACAGAACAAATTGAAGCATTAAAGGCAACTTCATCTCCTCTTAGCACTACCAAAGTTACGCCAATTACAGAAGTGCAAGAAGAGGATTTTGTACGCTTTAGCAGTGGAGAGCCAGAGCTAGACATTGTGCTTGGGGGCGGAATCGTGCTTGGGGGAATGTATTTAGTCGGCGGAAGTCCGGGCGTTGGAAAATCTACGCTTCTATTAAAAATCTCAAGCAATCTAGCCAAAATGGGCAAACAAATCCTCTATGTCAGCGGGGAAGAGAGTGCTTCTCAAATCAAACTGCGGGCGGAGCGATTAAACGCAGTTTGTGAGAATCTCTTTTTGCTCAATGCAATCAAATTAGAGGAGATTTTAAGCACGATTTATGCCAATGAACATTCTTATTCTATGGTTGTGATAGATAGTATTCAAACGCTTTATAGCGAGAATATCAGCTCTAGCCCTGGGAGTGTTTCGCAAGTGCGCGAGGTAACTTTTGAGCTTATGCGCCTTGCTAAAGAGCGCGGAATCTGCGTGTTTATCATCGGGCACATTACCAAAGACGGCGCGATTGCAGGACCTAGAATCTTAGAACATATGGTGGATTGTGTGCTTTATTTTGAGGGAGATTCTAGCCGTGAATTGCGATTTTTAAGAGGGTTTAAAAACCGCTTTGGCAACACTAGCGAAATTGGAATCTTTGAAATGAAAAGCAATGGCTTAGTGGGGGCAAAAGAAGCTTCTAAGATTTTCTTTAGTCAAAAGACTTCTGCGCCCGGAAGTGCCTTAAGTGTCGTAATGGAGGGTTCTCGCTCACTTGTTTTAGAAGTGCAAGCATTAGTAAGCGACTGCGCTTATGGTATGCCCAAACGCTCCTCTACGGGATTTGATTCCAATCGTCTCAATATGATTTTGGCTCTATTGGAGCGAAAATTAGAAATTCCGCTGAATCGCTACGATGTTTTTATCAATATCACTGGTGGAATCAAGATTTTAGAAACTGCGGCAGATTTAGCAGTCGTAGCGGCGATTCTCTCTAGTTTCCGCAACCGCCCCCTTTCTAATGGAAGCATATTCTTGGGCGAAGTCAGTCTTGTAGGGGACATTAGAGATGTTCCCAATGTGGAAGCGAGGCTCAAAGAGGCATTGTCTCTTGGAATCTCCAATGCGATTCTACCCAAAAAACCTACGCAAAAAATCAATATCAAATGTTTTGAAGTGCAGGAAGTTACAAAAATCATTGATTGGATGTAGTTTTATGCACATTAAGCGCAGAGAAACTCTGACTTGTCGGCATTATCTCTAATGTATTGACATTAATATGTTTTGGCAAGGTAGCAACCCAATAAACCGCTTGCGCAATGTCCTGTGGCGTCAGGGCATTTGCCCCTTGATAGAGTGCGTCTGCTTTGCTTTTATCGCCTTTGAATCGCACAAGCGAAAATTCACTGCCCCCAGCAAGTCCGGGTTCAATGTCGCTTACACGCACATTTGTGCCGCTCAAATCCGCACGCAACCCCAAAGCAAATTGACGCACAAACGCCTTGCTTGCCCCATAAACATTACCACCCGGATAAGGATAACTTCCCGCGATTGAACCTATTGTGATAATATGCCCGCTTTTGCGCGCCACCATTTGTGGCAGAATCAAACGCGTGATAAACGCAAGGGCTTTGACATTGACTTCAATCATTCTCTCCCAATCCTCAAAATCGCATCTGTCCGCGCTTGTCAATCCAAGCGCAAGACCTGCGTTATTGACTAGCACATCAATTTCCTTGAAATCTTGTGGTAAAGATTCTATGGATTGACGCAAAGAATCTTTGTCGCAAATATCACAAGGCAGAGTTATACAATGTGGAATCTCTTGCGCAAGGGATTCTAACTGCTCCTTGCGCCTCGCAAGCGCGATGACCTTATGTCCTTTGCCGCCAAACTCTTGAGCAATTGCGCGTCCAAACCCGCTAGACGCGCCTGTAACTAATACATTCATTGTTTTTCCTTTAGTGTTGAATATTGCTTGCATTATAGGAAGTTAGTTTTAAAATTTACTTATGATTCGCGCCCTTTCGTTCTTTTGTATCTTTGCTATTCTGCCACCTTATCATTGCGAGAATCGCTTGCGATTCGTGGCGTGCAAATGCGTAGCATTTTTAC
>NZ_JAIEFA010000020.1 GCF_029067145.1 Helicobacter sp.
TTATCAATATGCTTTTACATCTGTTTCAAAAATTAATTTCAATGAGGATTCTTTCTACCAATATCAAGAAAACACGATGAGTCTTTTTGAACCAAAATCTTCGCAATATAAATTGTGCTTTTATACTTCCTTTACCCCCCAATCTACAGAGTTTTTAAGAAAAAATATACAAGAAAATCTTATTCTTTTAGCACTTGATTTATATCAACAAGGAGAAAATGCGAAAAAAGATGTCCATAATCTCATAGAGTTAAGAATCTCAAGTGCTTTAATGTTGAAATTGATTCACGAATTTGATGTGAGAACATTGCCACAATGTTTTTTGCTTAATCAAGAAAGTAAAAATTCCAAACTCTATATTTCTTTAAAAGAGAGTGGAATTTATAAATTAGTTAATTTTAAAGAAAATAAAAATAAGGAGTAAAATATGCTAGAACTAGCTATTATTGGTGGAGGACCTGCTGGACTTAGTGCAGGGTTGTATGCAACAAGAGGAGGCTTAAAGGAAGTCGTAATGTTTGAAAAAGGTATGCCCGGAGGACAGATTACTTCTAGCAGTGAAATGGAAAATTATCCCGGAGTGGCGGAAGTGAAAAGCGGATTTGATTTTATGATGCCTTGGCAAGAACAATGTTTCAGATTTGGCTTAAAACACGAAATGGCAGAGGTTGTGCGCGTCAAAAGAAAAGAAAATCACTTTGCGATTGTTTTAAGTAATCAAAAAGAAGTGGAATCCAAATCTGTGATTATCGCAACGGGTGGAAGCCCCAAACGTTCAGGCGTCAAAGGTGAAGATGTGTATTGGGGGAAAGGTGTGAGTTCTTGCGCTACTTGTGATGGATTTTTTTATAAAAATAAAGAAGTAGCAGTGCTTGGCGGGGGCGATACAGCAGTGGAGGAATCCATCTATCTTGCCAAAATTTGCTCTAAAGTTACATTGATTCATCGTAGAAATGCGTTCCGCGCTTCTCCTGTTACATTGGAGCGCGCAAAAAATGAAGCAAAGATTGAGTTTTTAACCCCTTATGGAATTGAGGAAATTTGTGGTGATGATTCTGGCGTAACTGGGCTAAAATTGAAAAATTTAGAAGAGGAAACTGCAAAAGAAATCAAAGTAGATGGAATCTTTGTATTGATTGGTTTTGATGTAAATAATTCGGTTTTAATGCAAGAAGATGGCAGTGCGATTTGTGCAACAAATGAATATGGGCAAGCTATCGTGAATCTCAAAATGGAAACAAACATACCGGGCTTGTTTGTTGCGGGTGATTTGCGAATAGATGCTCCAAGACAAGTAGTTTGCGCAGCAGCAGATGGTGCGACAGCAGCACTTGGGGCGATTGAATATATTGAACATCATAAATAAAAAGGAATTTTATGTTAGGAATTGGAGTCTTTGGTGCTGGCGGACGTGTAGGTAAATTAGTTGTGGATTTGGCAAAAAAAAGCCAAGAGGTAAAGCTAGAGTGTGTTTATGTGCGCAAAGATTTAGATTTCTCTATTGACCCTGGCGTGTTAATTACTAGCGATTTGAAAGTTTTATTAGAAAGTTCTGCTGCGGTGATTGACTTTACAACAGCAGAAGGTACGCGTGCGTTATTGGAAGTGGCTCTTAATAATCCCAAACCCATTGTAATTGGAACAACAGGATTGGAATCCCACCACGAAAATTTAATCAAAGAAGCTTCCAAGAAAATGCCTATTTTATATGCAAGCAATTTATCATTGGGAGTTGCGGTTTTAAATAAAGCAGTTAAATTGGTGGCAAGTGCTTTGAAAGATTTTGATATTGAAATCGTAGAAACTCATCATCACCATAAAAAAGATTCTCCTAGCGGCACCGCTTTGCGTCTTGCTCAAACTTGTGCAGAAGCTAGAAACTTGGAGCTAGATAAGGTGCGCACAAGTGGTAGAAATGGCAATATTGGCGAGCGTCATAAAGATGAAATCGGCGTTATGGCACTGCGCGGAGGAGATGTAGCTGGGATTCATAATGTCGGATTCTATGGCGAGGGAGAGTATTTGGAACTGATTCATACCGCTACTTCTCGCGCGACTTTTGCGCAAGGTGCTATTAAAGCTGCTCTTTGGTTGCAAAAACAACCAAATGGATTGTATGGCATTGAAGATTCTTTGGGATTATAAGCAGTGGAAAAGCAGATTGAAAATCAAACCTTAACAAGTCAGTCTTTGAAAACTGATTGGAATGAAGAATGTGCGGTAGTGGGCGTTTATAATGTTCAAAATGCCGCGAGTATTGCGTATTATTCTCTTTTTGCTATGCAACATCGCGGGCAAGAAGCGACAGGAATCGCAACAAGCAATGGTGAAAAAATCACCACCATTAAAAATAATGGTTTAGTAACGGAAGTGTTTTGCAATGAGACGCTAAATAAACTGAAAGGTTCTAGTGCAGTAGGGCATAATCGTTATTCTACTGCAGGGAACGATTCTATTTCCGATGCACAGCCTTTATTTGCTCGTTATGATTTGGGTGAAATTGCGATTGTGCATAATGGCAATCTCACAAATGCGCGTCAAATCCGCGACGAGCTTATCAAAGAGGGGGCGATTTTCCAAAGTTATATGGACACAGAGAATCTTATTCATCTCATCGCAAGAGCAGAACAAGAAAACTTGGTAGATAGAATCAAAGAGGCGGTTTTGCGACTTAAAGGCGCATTTTGCTTTGTGATTTTAAGTCGCAAAAAAATGTTTGTGATTCGTGATAGATATGGATTCCGACCTTTAAGTCTTGGAGAGATTGTCAATCCTGATGGAAGCAAAGGCTATGTTGTTGCAAGTGAAACTTGCGCGTTTGATTTGGTGGGCGCAAAATATGTGCGTGATGTAGAGCCGGGTGAAATGTTAATCTTTTCAAAAAATGGTATGGAATCGCAGAGTATTATGCCGCCAAATCCTCACCCTTGCGTCTTTGAATATATTTATTTTGCGCGTCCTGATAGCCGAGTATTTGGACGCCTTGTTTATGATATTCGCAAGAATATGGGCGAGGAATTGGCAAGAGAGAATCCCGTAGAAGCCGACCTTGTGATTCCCGTACCTGATAGTGGTGTCGCAGCGGCACTTGGATATTCTAGGCAAAGTGGGATTCCTTTTGAGCTTGGGATTATCCGCAATCATTATGTGGGGAGGACTTTTATTGAGCCCACACAACAAATTCGTGAGTTAAAAGTGAGGCTTAAATTAAATCCGATTCGTGAATTAATTGAAAATAAACGCGTGGTTGTGATTGATGATTCTGTGGTGCGCGGAACGACCAGTCGTCAGATTGTAAAGATTCTACGAGATTGTGGCGCGAAAGAAATCCATATGAAAATTTCTTCTCCGCCGACGATTTCTCCCTGTTATTATGGTGTGGATACCCCAAGTAGAGAGGATTTAATCAGTGCAAAAATGAGCAACGAAGAGGTTTGTCGGTTTATTGGTGCGGATTCATTGTTCTTTTTGTCTGTTGAGGGATTGAAGCGAAGCATTGGGATTGAGAATTATCAATATTGTCAAGCCTGCTTTGATAGCAAATATATTGTTTAAGGGTATAAGAGTGAAACAAATGCTAACCTTTGGGCGATATTGCAAGCGTAGATTTGGGAAGCGAGTGCGTAAAGTGCCGATTGCTTTGGCGGGCTTTACTTGTCCAAATATTGATGGTAGTGTGGCGCGCGGTGGTTGTATTTTTTGCAAAAATGAAAGTTTTTCTCCGACATTGGACAAAGAGCCAAAAGTTGCCCTTAAAATGAATCCCAAAATGGTAGAGAATCCGTTACTAGAAATGCAACTTCAGCAGCTTCAAAATCAATACGATTGGCAGAGTGCTTTTCATCGCAATAAGTTTGGTGTAGAAAAATATATGA
>NZ_JAIEFA010000021.1 GCF_029067145.1 Helicobacter sp.
TTCAAAAATTACGCGTGTAAGCTCTGCAATTAAGGCTTTTTGGTCTGGCGTTTGGATTTTTAGTATCATTTGCATTAGTTGCCTTTTAGCCAAATTTTGGATAATTGCTCTAGCGCAAGTGCGATTCCATTTTGCACGCCAAGTGCGAAATTGTCCCCAAAGATTTTTTCCAAATAGATTTCAATTTTATCTTTTTCCTCTTTATACCACTTAGGATTTTGAATGTTGGCTTTTTTGAAAAGCAATTCTTGCGCGTCATAAAGGCTGCCGATTCTATCAATGAGCTTAAATTTTAGCGCAGTATTAGCACTTAGGATTCTACCTTGCGCGAAGTTTGGTTCCTCTTGTAGTGAAATTTTGCGTGCAAGGGTAACTTCTTGGACAAACATTTTGTATTGTTCCTCAACTAAATCTTTTAACATAGCTTCTTCTTGGGGATTCCACTTTCTCATAAAAGTGCCTGCTTCTTTATAGATTCCAGCTTTGAGGGTTTGCGGTTTAATCCCAAGCTTCTCTGCAAGTTCGCTGATGTCTGCGCCATTAATGATGACGCCAATAGAGCCTAAAAGTGCGCCACGATTTGCTACGATAGAATCCGCCCAAACGCCCGCTAAATAGCTTCCACTTGCCATCGCGCCTTGTGCATAGGCAACCACAGGGATTTTTGTGTGAATGCGTTTGATAGCTTCAGAAATTTCTACGCTTGGAGCAATTGCTCCTCCGGGCGAATCAATGACAAGTAAGATTCCTTGAATGTTTGGGGTTTGCTCTATTTTTTCTAATTCTTCTAAAAAGGTATCACTTTGCAAAATTGTGCCATAAAGATTGATTCTTGCGACATTTGCATCTTGTTTTGGTAAATCCTCTTTTGGTGCGAAAATCAATCCAACAATAAGCAGAAAGAGGAATGCCTTGAAATATTTTGTAATAAAATCCAAAATTTTAGTGAATAGATGAAATATTTTCATAAAATGCCTTAAAATGAAAAATCAAAGCCTAAATTATAGCATAGCCAAAAATATTAAGTGTAAATTTGCTAAGATTTTGGCTTCAAAATTGATGATTGAGGTTTAATTCTAATGGACGCAATGCAAAAGATTCGTAATTTTTCTATTATCGCACACATTGACCATGGTAAATCTACTTTGGCAGATTGTTTGATTCAGGCTTGTGGCGCAATTAGTGCGCGCGAGATGAGTGCTCAAGTAATGGATACAATGGAGATTGAAAAAGAAAGAGGAATCACAATCAAGGCGCAAAGCGTGCGTTTAAACTATAATTATAAAGGTGAAAATTATATTTTAAATCTGATTGATACGCCCGGACATGTGGATTTTAGCTATGAAGTTTCACGTTCTCTTGCTTCAAGTGATGGGGCATTGTTGGTAGTAGATGCAAGTCAAGGAGTAGAGGCGCAAACAATCGCAAATGTTTATATTGCTTTGGAAAATAATCTTGAAATTATCCCAGTGCTGAATAAAATTGATTTACCTGCGGCAAATGTGGAACGCGTAAGAAATGAAATTGAACAGACGATTGGGCTAGATTGCACAAACGCTCTGCAAGTGAGTGCAAAAGCGAATCTTGGAATCACAGAATTGCTTAATAGCATTGTGGAAAAAATCCCTGCGCCAAGTGGTGATTCTAATGCGCCCACAAAAGCATTGATTTATGATTCTTGGTTTGACAATTATCTTGGTGCGCTTGCTCTTGTAAGGGTTTTTGACGGAAGTATCAAGGTTGGGCAGAATCTTTATATTATGGGAAGTGGTAAGAATCACGAGGTTTTGGGGCTTATGTATCCTCACCCTTTGCGTCAAGAAAAAACAAAGGCGATTCAAAGTGGGGAGATTGGAATCGTAATTTTGGGGCTTAAGAATGTAACAGATATTGCCGTAGGGGATACAATGACGGATTTTAAGGAGCGCACAAAAGAACCTGTGGCTGGGTTTGAACCCGCAAAACCTTTTGTATTTGCAGGGATTTATCCGATTGATACAGACAAGTTTGAGGATTTGCGCGATGCACTAGATAAGCTGAAGTTAAACGATTCTAGTTTGACTTATGAGCCTGAAACTTCTGTCGCATTAGGATTTGGATTCCGCATAGGTTTTTTGGGCTTGTTGCATATGGAAGTCATCAAAGAGCGATTGGAGCGTGAATTTGGACTTGATTTGATTGCTACTGCCCCTACGGTTGTGTATGAAGTGAGTAAGACAGACGGAGAGATTGTTTATATTCAAAATCCTAGCGAATTGCCACCAGAGCAAAAAATTTCAGGGATTAAAGAGCCTTATGTGAGAGCTACAATCATCGTTCCAAGTGAGTTTTTGGGCAATATCATCACACTTTTAAATAAGCGGCGCGGAATCCAAAAGAAAATGGAATATTTGCAAGAAACGCGTGTTTTGCTAGAATATTGGATTCCGACAAATGAAATCGTAATGGATTTTTATGATAAATTAAAGTCCTGCACAAAAGGCTATGCGAGCTTTGATTATGAGCCGATTGGCTATCAAGAGGGAGATTTGGCAAAACTTGATATTCGTGTAGCAAATGAGATTGTAGATGCACTTAGTATTATTGTGCCAAAATCTAAAGCTTATGAGAGGGGTAAAGAGTTGGTAGAGGCAATGAAAGAGATTATTCCGCGACAATTGTTTGAAGTAGCGATTCAGGCGAGTGTGGGCAATAAAATCATTGCACGCGAAACCGTCAAATCTATGGGTAAGAATGTTACTGCTAAATGTTATGGAGGAGATATTACGCGTAAGCGCAAATTGCTTGAAAAGCAAAAGGAAGGGAAAAAGCGTATGAAAGCTATTGGTAAAGTTGCTCTCCCACAAGAGGCATTTTTAGCAGTATTGAAAATTGATTGATTCTAATTCATTGTTTAAGATAAGATTCCAACAAGAGGAATCTTATAGAAGATGGGCTAGTTAGACTGCTCTTTTGGAGATTCTAGCGATTCGGTTTGTTGTAGGGTTTCCTCCATATTCTCTTCTATTTTGACTGCAACAAAAATCATAACATAAAGCGAGCGTTTGGTGTATTCTGTAAAAGCACTTTGCGCAGGATTGCAAACTTCGCTACAAATCAGATAATGTTTTTGTCCAATTTGAATAATTTTTTTGAAATTTTTTAGACTTTTGAAATCAAATGTTTCGCTTAAATTATAATTTTCAAAGTTGAAATCTTGCTTTGTAGTGGCTAAAATATTTTTTGCACTATCAAAAGCAACACTGAATATTTCACTTTTTTCAGAAAGAATCGCAGATTCTTTAGGTAGGGAATTATCCAAGAATGTTTGAATCTTTTCTAAATCTAGCACAAAAAGCAAGCCGCCTAAGAATTTGTTGTTATCTCCTTTGATTGCATCATAAAAAAGAATGGTTTTTTTGTTGTTATAGAATGCGGTTGGCTCATAGTTGGAAACTATGAGATTATTAAGATTGCCACTATTGAAGCGGTCAATGATTCCGAGTTTTTTTGCATTGAATTGGATATCGTCTAATGAGTTTTGTAAAGTATTGCCCTCTTTGTCAAAAAGAATAATGTTATAAAAATTACTAAAATTCGTTTTCAAACGTTCCAAAAGTGCCTTGGTGCTTGCAAGCGTTTCGGGTGTAAGATTGCCTTGTGTATGCTCATTTAAATAGTTTTTAAATTCTATACCATTTTTTATCCACCCAGAATCTTTAACGCATTCTCTAAAAAGACTATCTGTAATTAATGCAAGATATTTGGAATAATAGTCAATCACATTAAAAAGTGCATTGTAGATTCCTTTTTGTAATTCTTCTGTGGATTGAACACAAAGTGTGTTCATCTCTTCGCTTAAGATTCTAATATTATTTAAAATTGGATTGAGTGCATAAGAATGGCTTTTTGAAGCGATAATTTCACCATTGATAACAACATCTCCTAATTCTTCATTAATGTTTTCACTTTCTGCAATAACAATATCTAAATCTTTCGTAACAAGTAAAGAATTTTCTAGCAAAAGAGGGTCAATTTTGTGGTTGGTTTGTTTTTTGGTATCAAATGCAACATAAAGTGGCACGATTCTACAAATGCGCCATTGCTCTGTAATACTTGTAAAACCTTGAATATTGTTGATTTCTTGCAATGCAACCATACAAGCCTTAGAGCGATATTCTAAAAAAGTATAATCTTTGTGTTCGGTTAAGTTTAGTAATTGTCCATTAGGAAACATACGCGTATTATCAGAAAATAAAATATGATTTTTTTGATTAATAATCACAAGATTGGATTGTGGTAAGCGATAAGGGAAACGTTCTAAAATCGTTTTAAATTCTTCTTGGACATCTACCACAAAAGTAAGCACCATAATGGGCGCTTGTTCTTTGTTTTGGCGCAAAGGAATGACGAAGAAAAATTCCGTTCTTTCTTCTTTCTCTTTTTCTTTGGTATCATAAAAATCAACTTTTTGATAAAACTCCCCATATTTTTCTATGTTGCGCGCCTCAAGAATAGGGGATAGTTTTGTTGTGTAAGCAATAGCGTATTTTTTGCCCAAGTCAATTGCTTGCAAAAGTGTGCCATCATTGTGATAAATCATAATATCTTTATAAACTGCGCTACTAGCAGCAAATTTTTTAAGATATGCAACAATTGTTTCTAAAGCGGCTTTGCATTGTTCTGGATTTTTATCTTTGTGGGATTCAAAGTTTAGACATAAATCTAGTAAGTATTTACTTTGTGCAAGCGTAGAGATGTCTTCGTGGCGATTGTGAAAATAAAGCTTAAGGATTTCCGCAATGATTTTTGCAGAAGTGTTTGCTTCTTCATAAGAATTAAAAAAGGTTTGTTCCAAGATAGTTTCAATAAGCCTATCTTGAAGATTTTCAAACTTTTCTTGTGTTTTCTCCATATAATCAAAAAGATTTTCCGCAATATCTAAAGAGCTAATTTTACCTGTCAAAGTTGTTTTGCTAAGTAAGGTATTAAAAGATGAAAATTGCGATTGATAACGTTGCACCATAGGCATATAGTTGCTAAGAAGATTAATTGTTGAAGACTCCATATTAAATCCCTTAAATAAAAAATAGATTCTGCTATTATAGCAAATTTTTGCAAATTTTAAAATAAAAAGAATCAGGACAAATGACGCAAAAGAGTTTTGTAAGTTTAAAACTCTTTTTTAGTTTTACACCTTGAAAAAACTACAAGAAATTTAGAATCTAGCAGCTGTAAGTTGTGATAAACTCAAAAGGATGCGGACGTGCTTCCCAAGGCCAAATTTCGGTTTCAAATTTGTATTGTTTATAGGTTTGAATAAACTCTTCACTAAAAACTTGCCCCACTTTAAAAAACTCTTTATCTAAAAGCATTTCTTCCATTGCACTTCTTAGAGTATGTGGAAGTTGTTTGATACCCTTTTCACGAATCTCATCTAAAGTGAGTTCAAAAAGATTGACTTCCATCGGTTTGCCCGGGTCTGTTTGGTTGATAATGCCATCTAGTCCTCCCATTAAAAGCGCAGCGAAAGCTAAGTAAGGGTTGCTTGAGCTATCTGGGAAACGAAACTCCATTCTCTTTGCTTTTTCTCCACTATTATAAGGAATCCGAATGCTTGCACTACGATTCTGCGCAGAATAAGTAAGAATGCTAGGTGCTTCAAAGCCTGGAATCAAGCGTTTATAGGAATTTGTAGAAGCATTGGTAAAAGCCGCAATGCTTCTTGCGTGCTTTAAAACACCGCCTAAAAAGTGCATTGCCATTTCACTTAAGCCCTCATAGGCATTTCCTGCAAAAAGATTCTTGCCTTCTTTCCAAATGCTAATATGTGTGTGCATACCGCTTCCATTGTCTCCATAAAGTGGTTTTGGCATAAAAGTAGCTGTTTTACCATTTAGATGAGCAACCATTTTTACGACATATTTGAGCTTTTGGACATTATCCGCTGCTTCAAGCATATCGCCAAATTTGACTCCTACCTCTCCTTGTCCTTGTGCAACTTCGTGATGCACGATAAAGGTTTCTAGTCCTACTTGATTGAGCACCTTGACAATCTCTGCACGCAAATCTACCATAGAATCCACAGGAGCGACTGGGAAATAACCTCCTTTTGTACCGGGACGATGTCCAAGATTTACTCCCTCGTATTCTTTAGAGCGATTCCATTCTCCTTCTTCTGTGTCAATTTCATAGTATTGACAATTCACAGAATCTTTCATCTTGATAGAATCAAAAATGAAAAATTCATTTTCTGGACCGAAATATGCCACATCACCGATTCCGCTTTCACTTAGATGTTTCATTGCGCGTTTAACGATACTACGAGGACATTTTTCATAGGGTTTGTTTTTGTAAATATCCCATACATCACAGAATACTACTGCTGTCGTATCGGCAGTAAATGGGTCAATAAAATAACGCACTGGGTCTGGGATTAGAATCATATCCGACTGATGAACGGGTTGCCACGCAGGAAAAGAGCTTCCATCAAAAGGAATCCCTTCAAAGCTACTTTCATCAATAGAACTTGCGCTGAAAGAAAAATGATGCCAAATCCCCTTAATATCCGTAACGCGGAAGTCAATAAATTCTACTTCATTTTCCTTGCAAAAATCAAAAAACTGCTTAATGGCTTTTTTATCAACAGCCGGCTTTTCCATAAAATACCTTTAAGAATGAAATTTTCGCGCAATTCTACAAAGTTTTTGTTTAATTGCGATTGAAGAGAATTAAATCTTAACTTTATTAAAAAAACTTTAAGATGATATTAATTTTCATTTTCTTATAATTTCGCTTTAAGATATTAACATTGATTATTAATATTCTAAGAAAGTAGAATGGAAAAATTATGTTTAAAAGAGGGTCAGGAATTTTCCATTACACCTCAAGACTTGCAGGTTTTTCGCGATTATTTTTCTATTATTCATCACACAAAGGGTAGAATCCGTTTGCGTGCAAATATGAAATTAAAAGAATATGTGAAAAATAGTGCGGTAGATTTTCAGGCATTTTTGAAATTTTTAGAAAAAACTCCATTGATATTCAGTATCAAGCTTAATGAATTAATTGGCTCATTGACGATTCAATACGATGCACATTTGCTAAATCCAAAGGTTTTTGAGGATTTAATGCGAGGCGAAAAACTAGAAGAGATTGCACAAATCATCAATCATCATCTTAAAGAGGGAGATTAAATGAGCGCTGAAAATTTGCTTTTGGCTTTAAACGATGAATACAAGGCTTACAGCTTTTATACCTCTGTAAGTTCTTATGGGCAAGTCTTTGTTCATCTCCAAAGTGCCGAACAAACGCATATCAATGCTTTAAGTTGGCATTTGCAAAATTTAGGTGTCTCGATTCCACAGAATCCCTATAATGCAGAGAGTTTTGCAAATTTTTCTAGCATAGAAGAAATTTTGCAGACTGCGCTTGTAAATGAAAATAAAAATGTAGAACTTTACAATACTCTTATTGCAAATGAAAAGGATTTGGAAGTGATAGATACCTTTTATCGTCTCCAAGCCGCAAGCTTTAATAACCATATCCCCTCACTTTCTTATACACTTGAGCAGATTCAAGGTGCCACACGAGATTCTGCACAGAATCTCCAAAGCACATTTCAAGCCTTGAGCGAGGGTAAAGTGCTACTCAATGAGGCGGGCGAAATGCTTAATAAAATGCAAAATGGAACTCTAAGTCAAATGGAGTTAGAAAGCTTTTTGCATAAATTAAACTATTCTCTCATTGGTGGCGTTATTGTTGGAGCATTGGGGGCGAGTTTATTGAATGAATTTTTAAATCAAAACAAGGAGTAAGAATGGCATTACCATTTGTTGCGGGACTAGCAGTCGGAGCAGGAGTTGCGCTTATCTTTACGCAACGTAAAAAAATCAAGGAATCTTTTGAAAATCACACAATAAGTGCAGATTTGCAAAAAGGTTTGGATAAAGGGAAAGAGGTTTCTCATAAGGCATTGCAATGTGTGCAAAGCACCCTTGAGAAAACCGCACAGAGTTTAAAGGATAAAATAGAATCCAAAGAGGATTCTAAGGATTCTACGCAAACTACATAAGGAGTTTTTCAAATGATTGTTAATACAGGTATGCCTCGCTCTATTGCAGGACACGCATTAAGTGGTGGGGTGATTGCTTTGATATTGAGTGGGGCTTATGAGTATTCTAAGGTTCAAAAAGGAGAAATTAGCCAAAAAGAAGCCCTTAAGAATACGGCTGTTGCAACTTTGGAGGGTGGAATCATTACGGCTTGTGGAATCGCAGCGGCAAATTCTTTGGGAAGCACACAATCACCATTGAAAAATTTGTTAGAAGCCACAACATTAGTTGCTATTGGAATGGCGAGTATTTATGGAATCCAAACACTTGCAAATCCAAAAGCTAAATCTAATTTATAAAAGGAGTTTTTAAATGTCTCAACCAAATCCAAATAATCCCTATATCAATTCTTTTAACACAAGAGATACACAAAACAACACGCAATACGGAATCCCAAGCTCTCAAAGCCAAAACAATCCTTATACTACAACAGGATTTCTTGGAAATGAGAATGCGCAAAAAGATTTTCTAAAAGGCGCACTTATTGGTGCAGTTGCAACCTTTCTCTTAACCAATGAGAATGCGCAAAAAGCGATTTTTAAAGGTTTTGCTAAGGTAAGTAGCTTGTTTGAAAGTGGAATAGAGGAGTTAAAAGAACGTTATGAAGACGCAAAAGCAGAAGTCAATGATGTTGAGTTAAACACTCCAGAACATTAAGTTAAAGCAATGCAACTCATTTTATTGCACGCAACCCAAACAAGAGCACGTTTTAAATATCATTGCAAACCCGGTTTTAGGGTGGATTCTCTAAAATTGCGTCTTTTGCTTGAATCTTGTGCAGAGATTTCCAATGTCCGCATTAATGCAATTTTAGGCAATGTGATTGTAATTTTTAAGGGTAAGTTAGAGGAGATTACAAGTCTCGTTGCAAACGCCTTAGAGCAAGTAAGGATAGAATCGCAAGAAGTCTATAAAAAAGAAAGCTATTTGGCTTTGCGCGATGAGATTCCGAGTTCTGCTGAAGTGGCGCGGGCTGGAAGTGCGTTATTGATTTCTCCTTTTTTGCGAAATCCCAAATTTCAATTAGGATTCTCCGCGATTGCCTCTGCCCCTTTGCTTTTTAGCGGAGTTAAAGAAACCTTAAAACGTGGTATTAACTCACGCACACTAGAAGCTATGGCAATAGCCATTTCGCTGTATTTAAAGGATTTCAAGACAGCAAATTCTACGAATTTTATGCTAGCACTTGGAGAATACATTGAAGAGATGACAATGTATAAAAGTGATGATTTGCTAAAAGAGCTTGCAAAGCAAAAGAGCGGGGAGGCTTGGGTAGAGAGAATCCAAGAGGGTGAAAATGTGCTTTTGCAAGTCTCAAGTGAGGAGCTGAAAGTCGGCGATATTGTCGTGATTGGTGCAGGAGATGCGATTTTGGTAGATGGACACATCACGCAAGGGGAAGCGTTGGTAAATCAAATCTCTATGACAGGTGAAGCAACTCCTGCCCAAAAAGTTTATGGGGATAAAGTGCTCTCTGGCACGATTGTGCAAGAGGGACAAATTAAGGTTTGGGCGGAATCTGTGGGGGAACAAACCGCAATGGCGCGCATTAAAACCTATATTGAAGAAACGCTTGTGCAAAAATCCTCTCAAGAATTGAATGCCTCTAAAATGGCGGATTCTTTAGTGCCTATTACGCTTGGTTTGTCCCTGCTTTCTTATTTTTTCACACAAGACCTTATGCGCAGTGCGAGCGTATTGCAAGCCGATTATTCTTGTGCCTTGAAGCTTACAACTCCTGTTGCGTTTAAATCTGCAATTTCCAATGCGGGCAAGGAAGGGATTATTATCAAAGGTGCAAAAAGCTTGGAATCCTTGCAGCTTGCAGAAGTGTTTGTGTTTGACAAAACAGGCACTTTGACTAAAGGCGATTTAGAGGTGCTAGATGTAGTTTCTTTTGAGGAATCTTGGGATAAAGAAGCGGTATTAAATCTCGCTGCAAGTATTGAGGAGCATTATTTTCACCCTGTAGCAAAAGCAGTTGTCAAAGCGGCAAAAGAAAAGCATTTTAGGCATTTTCATCACGATGAAGTAACCTTTATCGTTGCGCATGGCGTCAAAAGCGAAATTAGCGGAAAATGCGTTGTTATAGGCTCTAGGCATTTTTTGGAAGATGATGAGGGAATCGCATTTACCTCTTATGAGGAAAGAATCTCCAAACACTTAAAAAGTGGAGAAATGCCTTTGTTTATAGGTTATGACAAGAAGCTTTTAGGCGTTATTTTGCTAAAGGATACTTTAAGAGAAAATGCCAAAAAAGCTTTATCGCGTCTGCGCGAAAGTGGCATTAAGGAAATCATTATGCTGACAGGCGATACACACCAAAAAGCCGAGCAAATTGCCTTAGAATTGGGGATTGACCGCTATTATGCAGAAGTTTTGCCCACCCAAAAGGCTGAAATTTTAGAGGAGATTATACAAGAGGGCAAAAAAGTTGCTTTTGTCGGCGATGGAATCAATGACGCACCCGCTCTCATACGCGCAGATGTTGGAATCGGTATGCACAAAGGAGCAGATATTGCTAAAGCGAGCGCGGATATTGTGCTCTTGCGTGATGATATTGAAGTGGTGGCAGAGGCAAGGGAGCTTGCAGTGGCAGCCTTAAAGAAAGTGCATAGAGGATTTAAAATCGCTGTGAGTGTCAATTCCTTGATTCTCGCTTTGGCGAGTCTTGGGAAGCTTAGCCCGATTCAAACCGCCTTTATGCACAATGGAACGACGATTGCACTTTTGCTTAACGCATTGCAACGCATTAAAATTCAAAGGACATAGATGCAGATTTTATTACTTTTAACCACCTTTGCAAGTGGAATCTTAACAGCAAAAACATTGCAAAATGCACAATTAAAGAGAAAAAAATACCAGCAGCACAAGATGAAATCAAAGGCAAAGGGGTAAATATGGAAGAAAACAGAGAAACACAGACAGAATCGCAAATAAGTAAGCCTCTTGTAAAACGAAATCCAAAACTTACAAAAAGCCATATGGAAAGGAAGAGAGAAATGGCTAAAATAGGTATGACAACAACTTTATTGCTAACAAGCGGAAGTGCGTTGTTTATGAAAAATAGAGTTGCAAAGGCAGTGCATATAGGGGCGGGCGTGGCGTTGGTTGGGTTTTGTATTTGGCATGCTTCACTTTATCCTAAAGAACACAATAAGACAAATTAGAATCTCTATGTGCTTGCTTATCGCAAGTAATCCTTCAAATAAAATTTCGTCTTTAGATTACATTGTCAAAAGACAATTTAGCAGAATTTATCGCAAAAAAGACAAGATTTTGCTAAAGTTTTACTTTTGATTCGTTAAAACTTAAGGAAAACAATGCAAGAAACGATAGATTTGATTGCGAAATATGGCTATGCAATTTTATTTTTATACTCCCTTGGTGGCGGATTTGTCGCTCTTATTGGTGCAAGTGTTTTGAGTTTTGCAGGCAAAATGGATTTAAGTCTTAGCATTTTGGTTGCTTGTGTAGCAAATTTTTTGGGGGATTGGTTGCTTTTTTATCTTGCGCGTTATCAAAAAGCAATGATGCAGCCTTATCTTGCGTCTCATCGGCGTAAATTAGCATTGGTGCATTTGCTTATGCGCAAATATGGCTCTCTCATTTTGATTTTTAAAAAATACATTTATGGCTTAAAAACGCTTGTGCCACTTGCGATTGCGCTAACACCTTATTCTTTGCTTAAGTTCAATCTTTATAACGCCATAGGCGCGGTGATTTGGAGTGTTAGTTTAGGAATCGCAGGATATTTTTCGGGTGGAATTTTAATCAAAGGATTTGAGATGATAGGAGAGTATCCCGCTCTTGCCCCTGCGTTTGTTATCGTGTTGCTAGGTGGGCTTTGGCTTTGGCTAAGTCGTGCGACAAAAAGGGTTTAAATGAGGCTTCAAGAGTTATTAAAAAAGCGCGTTTTGATTCTTGATGGCGCAATGGGAACGGAAATCCAAAAAAGAGAGATTCCAACTTGGGGAGAAAATAAAAGAGGCGAGAAGTTGGAGGGTTGTTCTGAAGCCCTAAACCTCTATGCTCCAGAAGTGATTACAGGGATTCATTCAAGCTATTTGCAAGCGGGAGCGAATATCTTAAAAACAAATACTTTTGGGGTAATGCCTTGGGTTTTGGCAGAATATGGATTGGAATCCCAATGCAAAGAAATTGCGGCTTTGGGCGTTTTACTTGCGAAGTCTTGTATCCAATCGCACAAGGCACTAGAGAATCAGCAAAACGCCCTTTTTATCGCGGCTTCTTTGGGTCCAGGCACGAAGTTGCCAAGCTTAGGACATATTGATTATGATACGATGTTTAGCGGGTATTGTGAATGCGTGGAGGGATTCAAGGAGGCGGGCGCAGATGTGATTTTGCTAGAAACTGCACAAGACCCTTTACAGATTAAAGCTGCATTGCACGCGTGTGAAGCAGTCGCTCCCAAGATTCCTGTAATGGTGTCTGTTACGATTGAAACTAATGGCGCAATGCTCATTGGCACGGACATTACGACACTTTTTCATATCTTAGAGCCTTTTTCTTTGCTTTCTTTGGGAATGAATTGCGGGCTTGGACCTGATTTGGCACGACAACATTTGCTTGCCTTAAGTGAAGTGTGTAAATTTCCTCTCTCTATCCATACAAACGCTGGACTTCCGCAGAATCGCGGAGGAATCACTTATTATCCTATGGGTGCGGAGGAGTTTAGCGAGATTCAAAAGAGCTTTTTAGAAATTGCGGGTGTCGTGTTGCTTGGGGGTTGCTGTGGGACGACGCCAGAACATATTAGGCTTTTGGTAGAGAAAACAAAAAATGCGATTCCATTGCCGCCAAAAGCGGAATATAAACCAAGCATTGCTTCGCTCTTTGGCGCAGTGGAGCTTCATCAAGAACCCGCGCCCTTGCTGATTGGCGAACGTTCTAATGCCACAGGTTCTAAGGCGTTTCGTGAATTGTTGCTTGCGGAGGATTATGAGGGGGCATTGGGCGTAGGAAGTGTGCAAGTGCGAAGCGGCGCGCATTGTTTAGATGTGAGCGTGGCATTTGCCGGAAGAGAAGAGAGCAAGGATATGCGAGAGTTGATTTCGCGCTATGCCACGAAGATTCCGCTTCCTTTAATGCCCGATTCTACGCAAGTCAATGCGTTAGGGACTGCATTAAAACTTATCGGCGGACGCGCAATCATTAATTCTGCGAATTTAGAGGAGGGGATTGAAAAATTTGATAAAGTTGCGAGTTTAGCAAAGAAGTTTGGTGCGGTTTTGGTGTGTTTGAGTATTGATGAACAAGGAATGTGCAAGACTTTTGAACGCAAAGTTGCGTGCGCGCAAAGAATGATGGAACGCGCGAAAAATATCCATCATCTGCGCGAAGAGGATATTATTTTTGACCCGCTTACCTTTACGATTGGAAGCGGAGACGCAGAATATTTTACCGCAGGGATAGAGACACTAGAGGCGATAAAAAAACTCCGCGAACTCTATCCAAAAGCCGGAAGCACTTTAGGGCTTTCTAATATTTCTTTTGGTTTGAGCAAAGAGGGGAGGATTTGCCTAAACTCTGTTTTTCTCTATCACGCGGTTTTGAAAGGCTTAAGCAGTGCAATCGTGAATGTCGCGCATTTGATTCCTTATGCGCAAATGGACAAGAAGGATATTCAAATTTGTGAGGATTTGATTTTTAATTCTTCGCGCACAAGCGAGCCTTTGTATGCGTTTATCAAGCATTTTGAAAAGAAAGCAGGAATGCAGATTCAAAACAACAAAGAAGAGGAAAATCTAAGCGAGGAAGAAAGAATCGCAAAATATCTCATCAATGGGGATTTAAATGCGATGCAAGAGCTTTTGCCACAAGCAAAAGAAAGAATCACGCCAGAAAAAATCATCAATACGATTCTAATTGACGCAATGAAAATCGTAGGAGAAAAGTTTGGCAAGGGTGAAATGCAGCTTCCTTTTGTGCTTCAGAGTGCGGAAGTGATGAAAAAGAGCGTGGATTATCTGAATGCTTTTTTGCCCAAAAAGCAAAGCACACACAAGACAACAATTGTGATTGGAACGGTCAAGGGTGATGTGCATGATGTGGGTAAAAATCTTGTGGATATTATCCTTACAAACAATGGATTTAATGTCATTAATATCGGAATCAAAGCGGAATTAGAAAAGTTTATAGAAGTGATAGAATCCCAAAAGGTAGATTGTATCGGTATGAGCGGGTTGCTTGTGAAATCCACCCTCGTGATGAAAGAAAATTTAGAGGAGCTTAAAAGACGTGGAATCACGATTCCTGTTATGCTTGGTGGAGCGGCACTCAATCGCAATTTTGTGGAGGAATATTGTAAGCCAAATTATGATGGAATCCTGTTTTATTGCAAAGACGCTTTTGATAGTGTCGCGGCAATGCAGAAAATCCAAAGTGGAGATTTAAGCGATTTGAGTTTGCCAAGTGATAAAGCAGGTTTGCAAGGAGACAAGGCAGATAAGGCAAGCAAACAAGAAGCGCGTTTGGCAAAAAAACTCGCCACAGATTCCACAAATTCCAAAGATTCCGCATACGATTCTGTGCCAAAACCCACAAAATGTGAATTAAACTTTGATTATCCACGCCATCAAGCACCATTTTTTGGGCGCAAGTCTTTGCAATTAAGTGAAAGCGAATTAGAAGAAGTCTTTGCACTCCTTGACAAAGATTTGCTTTTTAAACATCGTTGGGGATATAGCAAACTCAAAAAAGAGGAATACTTAGAGCTAAAGCAAAAAGAATTAGAGCCTTTGTTTGAAAACCTTAAGCAAGAATTACTAGAACAAAGAATCTTTAATCCTATCGTGCTTTATGGGTATTTCCACACGCGCACTAAAGAGCCTAAGGATTTGAAAGAGGGCTTGATTTTGGAGTTAAGCGCGGGTTCTAATTTCAAAAATGTGGAATCCTTTTTGTTTCCGCGAAGTAGCAAACAGCCTTATTTGTGCTTGAGTGATTATTTTAATCCAAAGGGTGATATTTGTGCCTTGCATTTGGTTTCAAGCGGACACAATCTTGCGCCTTTTGAAAAGAAACTTTATGAGGAATCGCAATACCATAAATATTACTTGGTGCACGCTTTGGGTATGGATTTGGCAGAAGCATTAGCGGATTTCGTGCATAGGCGCGTGCGCAAGGAGCTTGGGCTAGATTCTAAATGTGGTCAGCGGTATTCCTTTGGTTATCCTGCGTGTCCAGATTTGGCATTAAGTGAGGGGTTGTTTAAGCTGCTCAATCCGCAAGAATTTGGCATTACTCTAAGTCAAACTTACCAAATGACGCCAGAAGCGACAACTTCCGCTCTGATTGTGCCACATTCTGAAGCAAAATATTTTGCGCTTTGATTGTGCGTCCTTTTTGGTTTAGACGATAGATTGCCACGAAAATTTTGCAAATTTTCTCGCAAGGATATATTGCCTCGTCCTTGCGAGGTGAAGCCAAAGCAATCCAAAATCTCGCAAAGACAAAAAGCTAACCACATAGAATCCAAAAATCCGTTAATTTAAGTATAATTTAAGTATAATTTAAGTAATCTCACGCCTTTAACAATCAAGGAGTCAAAATGAAATTTTTAAAACTTAGTTTAGCGGCGTGTGTCGCGGTATGTGGAATCGCAAGTTCTGCAAGTGCGCAGGATTTGGAAGAAGCAATCAAAGGAGTAGATGTCAGCGGAATGTTGCGTTATCGTTACAGAGACGACAGATACACCGACAGAAACTATGTCAAAGACAACTCGGATAAGGGAGCTGCAAGACATCAATGGCGTGCAGATGTGTTATTTAAAGTGCCGGTTGCAGATTATGTTGCAATGAATCTAGGTGTGCGCTATCATAACCCAGAACAAAATGTAAATCACGGAAACACTTATCCCGGTCTAGGTGAGGGCTTAGGTTCAGGAAAAGATAGTAGCTTTGGTGTGGGAGATTTTAATGTCGTGATTACTCCAGATTCCACCAATACGACAATTAAAGCAGGAAAAATGATTCTTACTACTCCTCTAAACGACCCATTAGATGATAGAGGAACAGGGATTTTAGCAATCAATTCAGATATTAATCATTGGACATTTGTCGGAGGTGCGTTTGATTCTTGGAGTATTGATGATTATCAACCGGGCTATTTTGGCGCGGCAACAGGCAATAATACCGGAGGTTCTATCACCAAGCCACTCTATACGCTTGCAGCATTAGGAAACTACGAAACAAGTGTGGGAAATGTAGAAGCGCAGATTTGGGGATTTAAAATTGAGGATATTTTAGATAGCGGAATGTTCTTGCAATTAGGCTTTAATAACAGCCTCTTCCATATCACAGGACAATATGCGTTTGCAAATTTGGATAATGATAGAAATCATATTCTTGCAAATAAAGCAGTTTATAACGACAGAGTGCGTGGCGGAGCAGACCTTTATACTTTAGAAGCAGGAGTGCGATTCCACGATTACGATGTGCCTCTTGCGCTAAAACTTGGCTATATGGGCAACTCTAAAGATTCTTATGCAGTATCTTTGGATAATGAGGGAAGCTTTAATAAAGTAGGGCAAATTTGGTTTGAAAACAACGCAACGGGCGTGAGTATCTCTACACTTCCAATTGAGGGACAATCAATGCCTAACAATCATCAAGGCAATTCGCTTAGTGTTTTCTATGGTAGCTTGAATTATGATATTTTGGATAATCTTAATGTTGGGATTGAATATGTCAATGGGACAAACGAGCTAAAATATAGTGCGACAAACAGAGGCGATATTGATTTCCAAGAAATCACTCCTGTGGTGCGCTGGCAATATAACAAAAACTTAGCTCTTAGTGCGTATTATGCAATGCTCACGACTGATAGGGATAAAAATGTAACGCCAAAGCATTCTGATGAGAATGGAAATAGTATTTTTGGTGATAGAGATTCTGAAGACAGAAATCGTTTGCAACTAGAAGTGCGCTATACTTTCTAAAACCTGCCGAGATTCTATTTTCATAGAATCTCGCAATTCCACATACCTCACAACTCAATAAATCAAACCCTAATAACAGAATCTTATCTCTTAAAACTCGCCTTTAGAATTTCTATGTTAAAATTAATACTTTATTATTTTTTTGATTTAGGTTATTTATGAGTTTTGTAAAAGTTTTTTTAAGAATTTTGGTTGTTCTTGGGATTGTTTTTGGAATCGGAATAGTAGTTTTTGTGATTCAAATTTATTCTGAAATTCGCAACGATACAGACAAGATTATTAACTATCAGCCACCTATTGCCACGCAGATTTTTGATAGACAAGAGCGATTGGTTGCAAATCTTTTTGACAAAGAATTTAGATTTTATGCGACTTTTGAGGAGATTCCACCGCGCATTGTGGAGGCTCTTTTGGCGATTGAGGACACTTTGTTCTTTGAGCACCCCGGCGTGAATATTGACGCAATCATTCGCGCAATGCTTAAAAATATTAAAAATGCGCGCTATGCAGAGGGCGGAAGCACAATCACGCAGCAACTTATTAAGAATCTTGCCTTGACGCGCGAAAAAACAATTGAGCGTAAAATAAAAGAATTTCTTTTAGCCTTGCGTTTGGAGACGATTCTGACCAAAGAAAAAATTTTGGAAGTTTATTTGAATCATACTTATTTTGGGCACGGATTTTATGGAATCAAAACCGCAGCACTTGGATATTTTCGTAAAAATATGGAGGATTTGACACTAAAAGAAATCGCAATGCTTGTCTCCTTGCCACGTGCCCCGAGCTTTTATGACCCGACAAAAAATTATGATTTTTCTTTGGGGAGAGCAAATAATGTTTTGCAAAGAATGTATGAAGTGGGGTGGATTTCGCAAGAGGTGCTAGATTCGTCTTTGAGCGAGCAACCCAAGGTTTATAACGACACATTGACAAAAAATGTCGCGCCTTATGTGGTAGATGAAGTGCAACGGCAGTTAGTTGGGTTGGAGGATTTAAAAACTGCTGGATATAAGATTTATTTAAATATTGATTTGGATTATCAGGAGATTGCACAAGAAGCGTTGTATTTTGGGTATGAGCAGATTTTATCACGACACAAAGGAGAAGAAGCATTAGAAGAAAAACTTAATGGCGCTTTTGTGGTGTTGGAGAATAAAACAGGGAAGGTTCTAGCACTTGTGGGAGGAGTGGATTATCAAAAAAGTAATTTTTCGCGTGCGACGCAAAGCAAACGGCAAATTGGGAGTAGTGTCAAGCCCTTTTTGTATCTTAGTGCGATTAATTCTGGGTTAGCGCAAAATTATCAGATTCCAGATATTGCCCGCACTTATGAATATAGAGTGGGTAATGTGCGTAAAAAATGGCAACCAAAAAATTATGGAAGTTCTTTAAGTGGCTTTATCTCACTCAAAACTGCTTTGACAAAATCGCTGAATCTTGCGACGATTAATCTTGTAGAGGAAGTGGGATTTGATAGAATCTATCGGGAGATTTTGGATTATGGATTTGAAAATGTGCCCAAAGACTTGACAATTTCTTTAGGTAGTTTTGGGGCTTCTCCGCTTGAAATGGCAAAAAATTTTATGGTGTTTTCAAACTATGGCAAAGTCATCACACCAATGTTGATTGATAGAATCGTGGATATGCAAGGAGATGTTGCTTATTTTAGTGGAGAGGAACGCGAATTAAGCAAACCCAAACAAAGCTTTTTAATTGTGGATATTTTGCGAAATGCGATTAATCAAGGTACAGGTAAGCGCGCCAAAGTAGAAGGGATTGAGTTAGCAGGTAAAACAGGCACAACAAACGATAATGTAGATGCGTGGTTTTGCGGATTTTCTCCTAGCATTGAAGCGATTGTTTGGTATGGCAAAGACGACAATACGCCGATGGGATATAGTGAAACGGGAGGTATCGCTCCAGCACCTGCCTTTTCTTACTTCTTTGACAAAATCTTAGAAATTGACCCTGGATTGGAACGTAAATTTACGATTCCACAAGGTGTGCAAAGTCGTATTGTAGAGGGAGAGAGATTTTATTATACCGATGAATCGCCGATTAAATATCAACCAAAAGTCAATCACGACACGATTATTTTTTAGTATGAATTGAAAATCTATTGAAAGGAATCTTCATTTGAAACGATTTTTTAGATATTTTTTACCTTATGTTAAAGACTATAAATTATATTTATTTTATTCTATTGTTGGCACGATTTTAGTCGCAGGCGCAAGTGCCGCAAGTGCCTATCTTGTGAAGCCTGTGTTAGATGATATTTTTATCAAAAAAGATACGACAATGCTTCAGATTCTACCTTTTTTGGTTGTGTTGGCGTATTTTGCCAAAGGTGCTGGAGCGTGGATTCAGAGCTATTATATGAATTTCGTAGGGCAAAACATCGTGTGTCAGCTAAAAGAAATTCTTTTAGAAAAAATTTTGACTTTTGAAATGGATTTTTTTAATCGTTATCGCAAAGGAGAGTTAATCTCGCGCGTTATGAATGATATTAGTGCAATACAAAATGCGATTTCAAGCTATCTAGTGGAGGGTGTTAAGCACGGGCTAACCATTCTTGGATTGGTTGCAGTGGTGATTTATCAAAGTCCAGAATTGGCTTTTTATGGGCTTGTCGTAATGCCTTTAGCTCTTTATCCTATCTCACGAATCGCAAAAAGTATGCGTAAAAATTCTAAAAAATTACAAGAAAAAAGTGCAGATTTGTCCTCTAAATTGATTGAGATTTTTAATAATATGGAGCTCATCAAGGCAAGTGCAGGCGAAAAAATGGAATGTCAGCAGTTTGCAAATCACAATAAAGAATGGTTTAAAATTTCAATGAAAACCGTGAAAGTCTCTGAACTCACCTCTCCTTTAATGGAGACTTTAGGCGCGATTGCGATTGCAGTTGTGATTGTGATTGGTGGGCATAAAGTCATTGATGATGAAATTTCCACAGGAGCGTTTTTTTCTTTTGTTACGGCACTTTTTATGCTCTATACTCCTTTTAAGGCTTTAAATAATCTTTATAGCAAATTTCAAATTGCTTTTGCTGCGAGCGATAGGATTCTTGAAATGTTGAATCGTCGCGCAAGAATCCAAGATGGTGCAAAGGAGCTTGCAACACAAATACAAAAGATTGCGTTTAAAAATGTGGATTTGTTTTATCAAGAAAAACAAGCCTTGCATAATATTAATTTGGAAGTCAAACGAGGAGAAAGTATCGCATTGGTTGGAAGCAGTGGCGGAGGGAAAAGTTCGCTTGTGAATTTGCTTTTGCGACTTTATGAGCCAAACTCTGGAGAGATTTGCATTAATGATACAAATATTCAAGATTTCACACAGGCAAGTTTGCGTGCCAAAATCGCGATTGTAACGCAAAGGATTTTTATCTTTAATGATAGCATTGCGCAAAATATCGCTTATGGAAGTGAAATAGAGGAAGAAAAGGTCAAACTTGCTTTGAAACAAGCAAGGATTTTGGAATATGTGGAATCCTTGCCCGATGGAATCCATACAATCTTAAATGAGTTTGGTGCAAACTTAAGTGGAGGACAGCGTCAAAGAATCGCAATTGCACGCGCACTTTATAAAAATCCAGAGATTCTTATCCTAGATGAAGCTACGAGTGCGCTAGATAACAAAACGGAAGAAGAATTTAGGGAAGCTTTGAGTGAATTATTAGAGGATAGGATTGTGATTATCATTGCGCATAGATTTTCTACGGTTTCTCTAGCACAAAAAATTTATTTTTTCAAAAATGGAAAAATTATTGCCAATGGAACACAAGCAGAATTATTTGAAAAATGCGAATCCTTTAGAGAATATTATAAAAGTATTTAAAACTTTTATCTGCTTTATGTTATAATACACGGAAATTTTTAAATTTAAGGTTTTGGAAATGTCAAATTTGTCCAATGTTGATCAAATAACCAATCTGCACAGAAACAACGAATTGCAGCTCCTATGCTTTCGGCTTGAAAAAGATAAAGATTTGTATGCGGTGAATGTTTTTAAGATTCGTGAAGTTGTCAAATATCGTGGGGAAATTACGGTCGTCTCTCACGAGGGAAGTTCCTTAGTGGAGGGATTGATTACGATTCGTGAGCTTACGATTCCTTTGATTGATTTGCGTAAATGGTTTTATTATGATTCTAGAGATAAATCAAAGAATCTTGAACCTTATGCGATTAGACGCGCTCCGGGCGATGATGAAGTGATTATGATTTGCGAGTTTTCTAAATGGACGGTAGGCGTTAGAATCTACGAAGCAGACAGAATTTTAAACAAAAAATGGACAGAGATTGAACAAAGTGCAGGGATTGGGAATTCTGGTTTAAATAGCAAGTTGGTCAGTAGAACGCGTTATTTTGATGGACGATTAGTGCAAGTGGTGGATATTGAAAAAATGCTTGTAGATGTATTCCCGTGGATTGAAACCGAAAAGAATGATGAGATGAATAAAATTAAGCAAATCATTACAAGCAAAGAAGTTTTACTCGCAGATGATTCACCAAGTGTTATTAAGACAATGCAAAATATTCTTAAGAAAATTGGCGTTGCGCATAAATCTTTTGTCAATGGACAAAAATTGCTTGATTATGTATTTACCGAAGGGACAGATGTTTCTAAAATTGGGATTATTATCACAGACTTAGAAATGCCAGAAGCGAGTGGATTTGAGGTCATCAAGCAAATCAAAGCAAATCCATTGACTTCTAAGATTCCTGTGGTTGTAAATTCTTCTATGAGTGGAAGTAGCAACGAGGATATGGCACGTTCTCTCAATGCAGATGAGTTTATCTCAAAGTCAAATCCGGTAGAAGTAGAGGACGCCTTACGACGTTTTATGCTAAAATAGACTTATCTAACTTTTTGCAAGCCCTTGTTTCTTTCTGTGCCACAAATATGAGTTTCCAATTAGAAAATTCTAGGCAAGAAATCTTGCAAGGCAAAATCTTTAAAAGGCAAGACTTGGTAGGGTGTGCCTAAGTTTTCGCCTGATTCTTTATGGTTGAGCGATAAAATTAAAAAAGAATCGCAAAATTCGCGCTCTTTGATAATTTTGTGCAAACGAGATTCTAAAATATGGTGTTGAATAAAAGGCATACAAAGAATCCCGAGTGATAAATTGGGCAGATAAAAGTCTAGTTTGTCTGTATAAAATATTTCCTCTTTGAAATGATAAAGTAGCTCCAAAAAAACCATATTTTCAAACAATAATGCAAAATTACGCTCATAGGAAATTGTATTTTTCAGTGTAAAATCCCAAAAATATAATTTTTTGGGCGCAGATTCGTGTTCAAACTTGGTAAGCCAAAATAGCATCTTGCTTTTATTTAGGATTTTGCAATATTCATAAAATCTATCTTTGGACAATTTTCCCTCTTTTTTGAGTTTGGTAAAAATCTGATGAATGGAAGCTTTTTGCCCTAAATGTAGAATGAGATTTTGCAGAATCCAAAAATTAATAGAATCTCCCGCAAGTATTTTTAGAAATTCTCCCTTTTTGTATTCATTAAGATGTTCCGCCTCTAGTAGATTTCCAAATTTTAAATAAGAATTTAAACTCTCATCAATAGGAGTTTTGCGAATCTTTGTGAATTCTTGAAAGGTGATGGGCGGAATCTCTACAAGATTGTAATTTGGATTTATCAAAGGAGATTGTGAAATGATTGTGATTTGGGGTGTGGGAATGGAATCTAAAAGAGTAGGAGAAAAAAGAGAGGGGCTGAAATGGTCTAGAATTAAAATGTCAATGGTTTCTTTTTGGAGCAAATCTAGCAGCGATTCTGAAATTTTACATTGGTTAAGATGGGAATCGTTAAGATTTAAATACATTTTTTTGGACGAGCTAAATTCTGCTTTGGCATAATGGTTGAGGATAATTTCTGTCTTTCCAATGCCCTTAGCACCATAAATACAAGTTTTCTTACCCAATGTTAATGGCAAATGACGATGGACTTTGCTTAAATTTTTAGGATAGGATTCTAATATCTTTGCTAATTCCATACATTGCCCCTTTGATGTGAAAGTAAAATTATAGCGCAACCTCAATGAATTGAATCTATTTGCTTGTGGTATAATCCCTTGGAATAAAAGGAGAGAAATGAAAGCAAAAGTTTTGCTACTTGAAGATGATATGGTGCTGCAAGAAATTATCGCGGAATGCCTAGAGGAAGAGGGATACGCGGTGGTATGTTGTAGTGATGGCACAGAGGCTATGGATAAAGTCTATGAAGAATCTTTTGATATTTTATTGCTTGATGTGATGGTTTCTGGACAAAATGGATTT
Source organism: Helicobacter sp. (assembly GCF_029067145.1). Classification (GTDB taxonomy): domain Bacteria; phylum Campylobacterota; class Campylobacteria; order Campylobacterales; family Helicobacteraceae; genus Helicobacter_D. The sequence goes on from NZ_JAIEFA010000021.1 coordinate 23,348, forward strand.
GAAACTTTACGTTCTATCCGTCAGAGCGGCAAAGAGATTCCGGCGATTTTTATCACTGCTCTTAATTCTCTTAAAGACCTTGAAATTGGCTTCAAAAGTGGCTGCGATGATTATTTGCGCAAGCCTTTTGAGCTTTCTGAATTGCTCCTTAGAATGGAAGCACAATTAAAACATTGCAAAAAATTAGATATTTTTGAGTTTGGTAATGGATATTGTTTTGATTGTGCAGAGGAGATTTTGTATTATCAAGGCAATATTGTTAATCTTCCTGCCAAAGAAAGGGAATTGTTAAAGATTCTGTTGCAAAATGAGGGGCATTTTGTGAGTTTGGAACAAATTTATTCTGCACTTTGGGATTATGACAAAGAGCCAAGTGAGCTAAGTTTGCGTGTATATATTAAGAATCTGCGTCAAATCATTGGTAAAGATAATATTCTCACAAGGCGCGGTGAGGGATATTGTTATCAACCTAGCAATATGAGGGAATAATGGAAGCAAGGGAAACAGCATTAAAGATTTTGGCACTTTATATCTCTACAAGTTTTATTTTTTTAAGTATTGTTTTTTATGGTTGGTATCAGAAAGAGAAAGTTGCGATTTTGGAATCTAAGGCGATTGTATTGCGCGAAAATGCGCATACTTTGGCAATTAATTTTTATGAGAGATTGCAAGTAGATACCGAAAATATGCAAGATTTGTTGCATAGAATCGCAAAGGAATTTCAGATTCCTTTTATGGTTGTAACGCACAAGGGAGAAGTGGTTTTTAGCTCTTTATCCCAAGAAAAAAGCAAAGAGGAGGTTCAAGCGATTTGGCATACAGACGATTTAGATTTAATAAAGAGCAATCATCACGACAGAATCGTTGTTGTAGAGGATAAAATCTATTTCATTACACAAAGGGCAATGGGAAGATTTTGGCATTTGCTTCATCAAGGAATGAAAGAAAAAGAACTTCAAAATTCCCACCAAAATTTTAATCCACAAACAAAAAAGTTTTATTTGGTACTTTTTTCTGATGGAATCAAAGCAGAGATTTACAAGCTTTTGGGGTTGATGTTTGGAATCTTTTTGCTCATATTAATTGCAATGAGCATAATAGGATATTTTTTGGTATTGCTTAGCTTGAAGCCTTTGCGTAAAAAAATCCAATCTTTAAACGCGTTTATTAAGGATTCCACGCACGAGATTAATACACCTTTGAGTGTGATTTTGATGAGCATTGAAAGAATGAATCCAAAGGAGCTAAGCTCTTCGCAATGTCAGAAATTGGAACGCATTAAGTTTGCGGCGCAGACTTTAGGGAGAATTTATCAGGATTTGTTGTTTTATAATTTTGATGAGGCAAGGGAATTGAAACTTGAAAGGATTGAAATGTCGCAATTAATAGACGAACGCATTGTGTATTTTCAAGATTTTTTCAAGAAAAAAAATATTCAAATCACAAAGGAAATAGAGCTACAAAATGCAAAAAGCTTGCTAGAAGCGAATCGCAGTCATATTATTAGAGTGGTAGATAATCTGCTAGATAATGCGCTCAAATACACTGCAAATGGGGGATTGGTGAGAATCAAATTAACTCAAAAGAGCTTAAGCATTCAAGATAATGGTTGTGGAATTAAAAAAGAGGATTTGGATAAGGTGTTTGAACGTTATTATCGTAGCAATAGTAATCAAGGGGGGTTTGGGATAGGGCTTGCGCTTGTGAAGCAAATCTGCCAAATCTATCATATTCAAATCACTTGCCATAGCCAAGAGGGCAGAGGAAGCGAGTTTATCTTGCGTTGGAATCCATAACCTTGCCCCCCATTTTTGCTACAATACTTCCTTTTTAAGATTCCATTTTCTTAAAAAAGAGAAAGATTCTTTAAAATAAAAAGAATCCCAAAGCAAAAAACAAACACACAAAAGAAAATAAACAACCCAACACCACTAAAGGAATCCCAAACAATCCCATAAACAACAACAGCGATTCTATAAACAAACCATTCAAATCTTTCCCTCTTTAAAATATCCTCCCTTACAATCTTGTAAAGATTATCAAGAATCCCTCTCTTATCAATACCATTTAGCTTATCTCTTAGGAGAAGTCTTAAGTAAAGCAGATAAGTTTTGGTATAAAGGTGGATATTTAAAACTCAA
>NZ_JAIEFA010000022.1 GCF_029067145.1 Helicobacter sp.
CATTTAGCTTATCTCTTAGGAGAAGTCTTAAGTAAAGCAGATAAGTTTTGGTATAAAGGTGGATATTTAAAACTCAACCAAGAGATAAAAAAAGCAAAGCAACTCTATAAAATCCACCAAGAGTATAAAGAAAAACTCCAAGAATTAAATCTTTGTTTTTGTTCATTTTTTTGTGTCAAACAAGAGACCCTATGGAACTTCTTAGACATAATTTGGCAAGAGTGGGACGATGGACACTGCATAGTTTAGTTATTGCAAGAGAGTTTGACAAAACTTTTTGTTTTGAGGATGTAGTGTAATCTCTTGAACAATTACAATTTAGAAGGCTTGAAAAGATATTCCTATTCAAATTTGTTTAGTTTTTATACGCATTTAAAAGAATTGCAAAAGAATATTTTAAAAATTGCATTTTTAGATACAAAGGAATTAAATTCCAATGGTGTTATTCCAAAGTTGCAAACCATAGCAAGGGATTTCGGATTTATTCCTATTCAGGATTGCCATAAAAAGGTTCTGCAAACCAATATTTTAAAGGAAGTGCTTATTTATTTCTGCCCCTTACTTTCAAAACTAAGGATTTTAAAATTATCCTTGCAATTCATAGTGATAATTCACAAATGATAGATTTGTATCAAGAAATTATGGGAAAAGCAAATGAAGTCATCGGAGTTTATATTGATAAAGACAAGGCGGAATCTTTTAGAGCAAATGAGATTTATAAGGAATCCTGTAAGTATTTAAAAAATTTTATGGAATGACTTGAGGAAAGATTCCAACAAGAAGACGCAAAGGCATTAACGATAAATGATATTAAACAAGAACCTGAAGCAAGAAAACACATTAAATGTGTTCTTGATAAAGAAGTGGCTACAATAGCTCAATATCGTCCCGACATTGTAGAATCTTGGAAATATTATCAAGAGTTTGAAAGAATGTGTAAGGAGTTAGATTAGGTGTCCTTGCGAGCGGTTACAAATCGCGTGGCAAACTACTTCAGTCATTGCGAGGTTTTTAAACCAAAAAATCTCCTCGCAAGGGCATAGCGGGGCGTATTATCATACAAGTTAAATTTACTCGCAAAGAGAATGCGGAATCCTAAAGTCTCGGGTCGGCGATTTTGCCGACAATTGCGCTTTTTGCTGCAACAGCAGAATTTGCAAGATAAACTTCAGAATTGCGTGCGCCCATTCTACCGATGAAGTTACGATTGGTGGTGGAGACACATCTTTCCTTATCGCCCAAAATCCCCATATATCCGCCCAAGCACGCACCGCAAGTTGGATTTGAAATCAGTGCGCCCGCTTCTAGCAAAATATCAATATAGCCTAATTTATACGCTTCTTTGTAGATTTGTTGTGTGCCGGGAGTGATAATAAGGCGAACATCAGAATGCACTTTCTTGCCTTTTAGAATCTCGCTTGCGATTCTTAAATCGCTTAGGCGTCCATTTGTGCAGCTGCCGATAAAAACCTGGTCAATTTTCAAATCATCTTGGACTGCTTGAGAAATGCTTTTGCCATTGCTTGGGAGATAAGGATAGGCGATTACGGGTTCAAGCTTGCTAATATCAATAGTAAGAGTGCGCGTATAATGTGCGTCAGGGTCAGAGAAAAATTCTTTTGGTTTGGCGCGTAAATTTGGACGATTTGCCAAAAATTCACGCGTAATGGAATCAGGAGCGATGATTCCATTTTTTGCCCCTGCTTCAATCGCCATATTGCAAAGCGAAAAGCGGTCGTCCATACTTAAATATGCGATTCCGTCTCCGCAAAATTCAAGCGTTTGATAGAGCGCACCATCTACGCCAATTTGACGAATAATCTCTAAGATTAAATCTTTGCCATAGATATGGGGCGCAGGCTTGCCGACAAATTCAACTTTGATAGCACTTGGGACTTTAAACCAATTTCTCCCTGTAATCATCGCATAAGCCAAATCCGTGCTTCCCATTCCTGTGCTAAATGCTCCTAAAGCTCCGTGTGTGCAAGTGTGGGAATCTGCTCCGATGATGACATCGCCACTGACAACCAAGCCTTTTTCTGGCAATAGCGCGTGTTCAATCCCCATATCTTTTTCATCAAAATAATGCTTTAATTTGTGCTTTTTAGCAAAATCACGACTAATGCGTGCCTGATTTGCACTTGCAATGTCCTTTGCGGGAATGAAATGGTCCATTACAATGCAGAATCCATCAGGATTTGCAAGCTTTTGCGCTCCGCTTTGCTCATAAGCCTTAATAGAAAGAGGTGTTGTAATGTCATTGCCAATCACCATATCAATGGGAGAATCCACAATTTCTCCTGCATAAACTGCTTTTCCTACGTGGTCTGAAAAGATTTTTTCTGTAATCGTCTGCCCCATTTGAACTCCTTTATCTAAGATTAAATTTGTGTTTTAAAAAATTTTTGAATCTCCAAAATTTCTAATTTTTGTGCATAAAAGCTATTAGGATTCGCAACTAAATAAGCACTAATTTCCATAATGATTTCATCAATTTTGAGGTTATTTTGGCGCATAGTATCTCCTGTCTCTACTAAATCCACGATAGCATCTGCCATACCCACAAGAGGAGCTAGCTCAATAGAGCCATAAAGCTTGATAATCTCTACACTTATTGCCTTTTTGGCAAAAAAACTTTTGGTAATATTAACCATTTTGGTTGCAATTTTTAAATTTGGATTAGAAAAATCCAATATGTAATGATTGGGAGAGCCAATAGCGATTTTGCATTTGCCAAACCCCAAGTCAAGCAGGCGCACAAGCGAGCTTTGCTGCTCTTCCAAGACATCTAATCCTACGACGCCAATATCTGCCGCTCCCCGCTCCACATAAATAGGAACATCTTGATTGCGTACAAGCATAAATTCAAATTTTTCTTTGGTTAAGATGAGTTTGCGGTCATCAAAACAAAGCGGCTCGCCTACGAATTTTTCAAAAATTTGAAGTGTTTTGTCTGCGATTCTACCTTTGGGCAATGCAATTTTTATCATACATAAATTCCTTGTGAGGTGAAGTTTTCGTTGATAGCTTTTTGCATTCCTTTAAACACAAGCAAATCATCATAAAAGCAATCCTTAAAGAATCTTGAAAGAAATTTGCCATCTCCTCCTGTGAAGTGAATTTTTTTATTTTTGGAGGTGTTTTTGAGCATTAAAAGGATAGAGTTTAGCATACCATAGCTTACTGCGTCCCTTGTATTTTGTGGGAAAGTATCCAAATCCACTCCCAAATTCATCTCACAATCTAGTACAGAAATGCTGCTAAACATTTTGCGATATTTTGCGATTCCGGGCATAATAAAACCCCCTAGATGAATGCCTTGCTGCATAATATCTACCGTGATGGCACTTCCTGCATCCACGATGACACCATCGCTAATTGCCTTGCAAGCCGCGATTCTGTCAATGCCTAAACCTTTGTAATTTGTATCAATGTTTAAATAAGGCGTCAAGTCAAAACAGCGAGGATGTGCATAGAGCAAGGCATTTGTAGAATCCTCATTGACGCTGATATACATAATGAGCTCTTTGGAATCCTTAGGGGTTAATTTGGTTTTTTCCTCTTTCCAAATTCTGCCGCGATAATAAAAATGTAAAAAGGTGTTACCAATATCACAGAGAATCATTACGCCTCTATTCTACTTCTAAAATTTTGTTACCAACGAAAATTTTGCGCATTCCAGAAAATGTGGGATTCGTAATTTCATCTGGAAGTGCGAAAATAGAGCTATTTTGCAATTCATCATCTAATACAATAAGATAGCCTTGTGTTTCTAAAATCACAATATTTCTTCCGTGATTTGCTGCAGTAAAATGTGCAAAAGGAAATTTTACACGTCGTTTTTCGTTTAAATCTTGGTCTGTTAAGATAACTTCTCCCTCACTTGTAAAGATAAAGATTCTATCCTCAAAAAATAAAATGTCTTTGATGTTTGCATTAAAGGTGTTAATAACGCTTGGGCTAACAGAAATAATGCGTTTAGGCGTAGCTGCAACCATACGATTTCCGATTGCTTCTAAGAAAATCACATTATTGAAATATTTATCACCATTGACAACAATATTCCGAATCATTTGCATATTATTTTTATCTATGATGACGAGTTTTCCATCTAGGGTTGGTATAACGACAATATCATTTAAAAAATAGGGTGCGGCAATCAATGTATTGTTGGTAGGCGCTAATGCGCTGTCTTGTTTATAAGCAATTTGACTTCTGTTTAAATCATAGAGTGCGAAAGTATTGTTATCAAAAATTACCGCAATAAGCTGTCCATACATAGAAGCACTAATGGGAGTGTTGTCAAATGTAATGGAAGTTTGCGTATTGTCCTCTTTGTGTATTAATAAAAGAGACTGATAGGTGCTTGCTAAGTAATAATCTTCTGTTTGATTAAGATACCGCGCATCTTTTGGGAGATAGACATTTGGGATTTCAGAATATTTTGTAATAAATTGTCCGTTTTTTAAGGTTGCACCATCACGAACAAGAGAAACAATAGGGGAAGGAATAGAATCATTAAAGGAAATTTTACCTTTAATTTCTTCCTCTTTTGGCTCAAAATAATATTTAGAACCACACCCGCTAAGAGATAAAAATATAAAAAGACTCAAAAATAATAAAAGAGGATTCTTAAGAATGTTACTTCTTGACATCATTATTTCCTTGAATGCTCAAATGTTCTAATGCATTGGCAAAATCTCTAATAGGAGAATCGTTTTGGATTTTGGATAAAATCACCTTTGCTTCCTTGCTCTTGCCTGCTTGAATCTCCAAAAATGCAGCCTGTAAATAACCAAAATCTCCCGATTCTTTGGAATCTAGTGTGTTTAAATCTTGATTCAAAGATGCGTTTTGCGATTTAGCAAATTGTGCGATAATAGGGTCTTTGCAGGATTCTAATTTTTTGAGAGTTTCTTTATCATTGGATTCCAATGCTTTTTGAAAAAGATACAAATCATAAAGTCTGCTTTGAGAGTTTTTAAGCGAAGTGATTGCATTTTCATCTCCCTTTAGAGCTTCTTCATAGAGATTAGAAAGCTTTTGTTGTTGATTTTCTTGATAATAATTATTGCCCATATAGCCAAAGATAAGCACCACAATGCCAACCAATAATGCAATGAGTGGAATCTTGTAACGTTTGAACCACCCCTCAAAACGAATGAGGCTTTCTAGCATTTTTTCATCATTACTCATTTCTTCTTTAATAAAATCTACATTTTGTTTTAGGCTCAAATTTTCTCCTTTATTTCAATCTTTTGTTATTTTCCTGTGCTTCCAAAACCTTTTTTACCACGCTTTGTTTTATCTAGTGTTTGAACGACTTTGATTTTTGCTTGTTTGACTTTACAAAGCACCGCTTGTGCGATTCTATCTCCTGTATTAATCTTGAAATCTTCGTCGCCGAAGTTTATCGCAATGATTTTGATTTCTCCCCGATAATCCGAATCAATCGTTCCAGGAGAATTAAGAATCGTAATGCCATATTTTAAGGCTAATCCGCTTCTAGGACGCACTTGGATTTCGTATCCTTTGGGGAAACTAAAACTAAGTCCGGTGGGAATCAATGCCCATTTGCCTTTTTCCAAAATCAAATCTTCACTCGCGCAAAGGTCAAATCCTGCGGCTTCTTTGCTCTGATATTTTGGAATCACAGCATTTGGGGTTAAAGTTTTAATTTTTAAATTTGCCATACAATTGCCTTAGAATTGAATCGGTTGATAAAAAATCTCTAAAACCTCATACTCTACGCGCCCTTTTGGCAAAGTTATGCTCACTTCATCGCCCGCAACTTTTCCTAAAAGTTGTTTAGCTAAGGGAGAATGGTAAGAGATTAAACCTTTTTCTGGATTGCTTTCTGTTGCTCCAACAATCGTATAAGTGAAAGTTTCTTCAGTATCTAAATCCTCTAATTTAATAGTTGAACCAAAGCTAATTTTGCTATGCTCTAGTGTAGATGGGTCAATGACGCGAGCATCTGCGACAAGTTGTGTTAGCTCATTAATACGCGCATCTAAAAAGAGCTGACGCTCTCTTGCAGCGTGGTATTCTGCATTTTCTTTCAAATCCCCGTGCTCTCTTGCAGTGTCAATTTCAATAATATTTTTTGGTCGTTCAACTTCTTTAAGATTTTTGAGTTCAGAAATTAATTTATCATAACCATATTTGGTCATAGGTTCCATAGCTTCCCTTAAGAATAAAAATAATTTAGATATAGTAAAGAAAATAGGGTTAAAAAGCCCTTTATTTTATAAATTTTTTGCAAAATTTTGTAATTTTTTTGCGCAGGATTCCGCACTGCCGTGTGCAAGATATTGAGAGAGAATCTTTTTTTGTTTAAAAAAATAGGAATAATCAAAATGAAAATACGCATTTTGCAGATTCTCTACATTTACGCAATCTTGTAAAAATTCCGGGTGAATGGGAAAAACAGAGGGATTGGGATTGTTTTTGGGGGCATTAAAAAAATGAAATTCTAAAAAAATATTTGCTAAACCAATGTAATTTAAATGAACCAAAGTTTTAGCAATCCAATAATCTAATCTTTTGGCTTTGTAGGCTAAAATCGTTGGAATCCCAAGCAATGTAGATTCTAAAGTTGCTGTACCGCTACATACAAAAGCAAATTCGCTTTGTTGTAATCCAAGATAAGTATCAAAGGAAATTTCAAATGCACTAATATCTCCATAGATTTCGTTTAAGTTTTGTGTTGCAAAAGATTTAGGAATAATCAAAATGGCACTTTTCCCTTGCGTTTTTAAGGTTTGAGCAAGTTGATTGAAAATAGGAAACAAAGCACGAATTTCGCTTCTACGAGAGCCGGGCATAAAGGCGATTTTTTGGGTTTTTTGAGGTGCATCAAAGGAATAAGGAATCACATCAAGAAGTGGGTGTCCCATATAGGTAATTGGAGCGGTTTTTGGATAAAAGTTTTTTTCAAAAGGCAAAATGCCCCATAATTCATCACAAGTTTCACTTAAAATGCGCGCACGTTTAGGTTTCCAAGCCCAAACTTGAGGCAAGATATAATAAATAATGCGCGGTTTTTTTTGAGATTTTGTTTTGGAAATGAGTTTGCGAATCGTTTGGATTAAAGGAATATTAAAAGAAGAGGAATCCATAAAAAGTGCTACATCGCAAGTGGAGGCAATTTGTGCAAGCTGATTTTTGAGTTTGAAAAATTTTGGAATGAGTTTAAGAATCCCGACAAATCCCATAACGCGAAAGGATTCGGGATTGTAAATAGTTGGAGAGAAAAAATGAGAATGTGCGGAATCTGCATTGGGCTGCGCAGTGTTTTGCGATTCTTTCAACGCTTGCCGAATCAACACTTCATCAAAGATTCCATAAAGGACAAAGGGGGTTTGCGTTTGTTGTAGGGATTTGAGTAGATTTGCTAAATGGAGGTTGGCAGAGTATTCTATCGCAGAGACGAAAAGATTTAATGGTTCCATTGGTTTTAAAATTTACGAATCGTGCGAGGATTCGCCAGAATCTTTGGGGGCTTGATTGGGCTGAGTTTGCACTAATTTGCTAGAATCCTCTTGCAAATGTTGAATTTCAGATTCTAGCTTTGAGCTTTCCAAAAGAAGCGTTTTGAGCTGGGATTGTATTTTGGTTAGGGTATCAAAAAGCAAAGTAGCAGATTCCAAAGGAACATACTCTTTAGCGGGGTTGGCAAGCAGTCGCTGGTGTTTTTGATAGGAAATCTCTAATTTCTCTAAGGCTTTTGGGCGCACAAGAGAAATGTTTTGTAGGATTTTCTCTGTGGATTTTAAAGATTTCTTAAGATTTTGATATTGTGTTTCTAAGGCTGTCCAATCCAATGTTTGGGATTCTAAAGTATCAGTTGCTAAAGAGTGGGATTGGTTTAGAGATTCAAGCTGTTGCTCTTTGATAGTAATCTCATTTGTCAAGGTTTTATTTCTTTGTTCTAGTTCTTTATTGTCTGCTAAGAGCAACGCATTTTTGGCGGATATTTCATTGAAAGATTCCATTAAGGAATCTTTATCCTTTTTGAGTGCGTCAAATTCTTCATTAAAACGTTTTTTTTCTGTTTCAAAAATAGTGTAAATTTGCCAAGATTCCTTGATTTCGTCTAATTTTTTGGTGAGTTCTTGGAGTGCAGAAAGATTTTGCATTAACAACCCCCAAAATTTTTAAAAAACCAAAGAAATGCGAACATTACACCAGAGGTTTTGGGGTAAGATTCGTCCAAAATAAAATTATAAGCTTCATTTTTAGAAATGAAAACAACCTCAATATTTTCATCTTCTATACCACCTCCTTGATTTTTCCGACACGATTCATCAATCGTAGCAAAAAAAAGCGTTTGTTTGCTGCCCGCAAATCCAACAGAGCTATAAAATTCTGTAATTTTGTGGATATTTTCTAGTGGAATCGCATAGCCACATTCCTCTAGGATTTCCTCTTGCGCAATTTCTTTGAGAGATTTTCCCTCCTTGTCTGTGATTCCAGCACAAAGTTCAAAGGTATAACCTAATTCAGCTTTGAGATTCTGTGTTTTACGAATGTTTTCTTTGAGATACACAGCAGGGCGGAATTGTTTGACGATAACAAAAGATTCCTTTGGCTGATGATAAAGCAAAATCGCTACACTATCGTGCGCTTCAATAATGTCCCAACTACGTTCTTTGCCGTTTTCACAGAAGAGCATTCGTTTGGGTTTGATATATTGCGAATCTTGGCAACTGCAAAAACGAATATTAGAAATATCTTTGAGTGCCATTAGTTTAAATTCTTGTCCTCTGCATTAAGATAGACAATGTAGCCATTTTGGATTCTTTTAAATGGGGTTTGGTTGTCAATGCTTTGTGTAAGAGCGGTGTTTAGGGCTTGTTGGTAATTTTTGGCAAGGATTAAAAACTCCTCTTTTTCTTTGTCTTTAAGTTTTGAATGGGCAATTTTTAAATGTTTAATTGGATTGACCGCATTACCATTTTTGTAAAGTCCAAAATGCAAATGTGGTCCTGTGCTAAGTCCTGTGCTACCTACCGTGCCGATTTGTTTTCCTTGTGCAACGCTTACACCTGCCCGAATCTTGCGGTCAATCTTTTGCATATGCGCATAGAGTGTTTTATAGCCATTTTCGTGCTGAATAATCACGGTTTTGCCATAGCCACCTTTTGTGCCTGCAAAAATCACCCTACCTTTCCCTGCCGCACGGATAGGGGTATGACGAGGCGCAGCATAATCTGTCCCTAAATGCGGGCGTTTATATCCAAGAATTGGGTGCTTGCGTCCCATAGAAAAGTGAGAAGAAATGCGTTTATAGTGAAGTGGCACCGTGAGTAAATATTTACTTAAATTATTGCCTTTTAAGTCGTAAAATTGTCCATCTTCGTGACGCACAACATATTGATGTCGCTTACCAACATTTAAAATAGACGCTTTAATGTTAGGTGAGCCAAAGTTCTTACCCAAACGATATTTGCGCTCATAAATGATAGCCAATTTATCATTTTTACGCACTTCGCGGCGAAAATCTACACTTCCTTTGTAGGCTTGGATAAAATCATTTGCCAAAAATTTATCCCCTGTGAGTTTAACGATGTCATTATAAAGTGAATTTTCTACAGAAAGAGCAATTGTTCGCTCTTCCGTGAAATAAGCTACAGGGATTGCTCGCATACCATAAGAATCTTTTTCTTTAAAAATATGCAGTTGTGAATTTTCGTTGATAGGGATTAAAGCTTGCAACAAAGTGGAATCCTCATAGAGTGTATAAAATGTGCTACCGCTAATAATTTCATCGGCGAGTTCTTTATCTTCTGGGGCTAAATCATAATAAACTTTTAAAGGGATTCTGTTTTTTTCAAAAAATGTAAGTAGTGTTTGTCCTTGTTCCCATTGGGATTCTTGAATATTTGCAGCATTGGCGCAAACTGCCCCAAATGCGCCAAAAAGACAAAAGGTTTTTAAAGAATGTTTAAAGAATGTTGATTTAAGAATTTTAAAAAGTCGCATAGATTCGCCCCTGATTCAGTGTAGTTTTGGGATAAAATTATTTAGAGAAAGTAGATTATAGCACAAAAAGAGCGGTTTGCCGCAAGAAATATAAAAAATTATAAAATTTTTTATATTTCATTAAAAAACAAAATTCTGCTATACTTCTAATATTTGAAAATATTATTTCAAGGAGCAATGATGAAAGATTGGTTTGTGCCATCTATGGGATTTGGGCTTTTTATTTATTTTATGCTCTTTGTAATTTTATATACAATTAAAATTGGAGGTCCTAATGTTCCATTATATGGTGATGGTCAGCAAATTGCCCCTCCAAAGTCCGATACAGAAAAGTTTTTGCAAGATGTTTCAAAAAGTGTGCGTGAATCATTTTAGTTTTTTCAAAAATAGCCGATATTAATGGAAAGATTTTTTAAGAAAGGAGAAAATTATGATTAGTCATTTGATGAGTAATTCGGTTTTTTCAAATGCAATAAATCAAGCGAATAATAAAAATACTTCGCAGATTAATAATGCAAGAAATGAATCAGTCAATGAAAAACCACAGGCAGAAAAAACTGCAAAAACCTCTAGCGCTAGACTAGATGAAATCAAAGCCGCCATTAAAGATGGCACTTATAAATTAGATTTAAAGGAGAGTGCGCAAAAGTTGGCACAAGAATTGCTTAGATAAGAGATAAGTCTATTTTATAGGAGTTATCTCATGTCTTTGCAGTTCTTAAAAGATGCTTTAGAAGATATTAAAGCACTCATTGCAATTACAGAACAAGATATTGCCGATGTTAAAATCGCAAATAACGAAGCCGTCTTTGCAAGGATTCCACAAAAAGAGGAATTAATTGCGTCTTTTATTCGCAAAAAAGAAGCCTACGCTAAAAGTATTGAAGAGCGTTTGCGCACAGAATATCCCAACGCTACTTTAGAGGATTTAACTTACGAGGACAAACAATATCTCTTGGGTGAGGGTGCAAGTGAATGCACTGCAGAGCTCCACGATCAATTAGAGGTTTTAAAGAATCTCAATTATCGTTTTGGCAAGATGTCCTTAGCGGTTTCAGAATTTTACAGCTCTCTTTTAAGCAAAATTGTTCCCGTTGAAGAACGCGGTTATAAAAAACAATCCTTAGGCAATGCATCCTTTCTGCATACCGAAGTGTAAAGGAGGTGCGCTATGGGAGGATTGCTTTCATCATTAAATACTCCATACACAGGCTTGACTGGGCATCAGGTAATGGTGGATACAACAAGTAATAATATCGCGAATGCAAATAATGAATTTTATTCTAGACAAGTCGTCAGAAGTGCTGCAGAGACTCCACTTTGGAAGCAAAATTATGCTCTAGGACAAGGGCTTGATATTATGACGGTGGAGCGCATACACGATGAATATACTTTTATGCGCTACAAAAAAGCCACTTCAGAAAAAACCTATTACGACACGAGTTTTGCAGGACTTAGGGAGGCTTCTTCGTATTATCCAGAAATTGATGGAGTAGGAATCTACAATGATTTGCAGAATTACTTTAATGCTTGGAAAGATTTAGCCACCAAAGCAGGAGACCCTGCGCAAAAGATTGCATTAGCGGAGCAGGCAAATACACTTTCTAAAAATATTCAAGAAACACGCAATTCCTTGGTGTATTTACAACAACGTTTGAATGATGAAGTTAAAGTTGCAGTGGAGGAAGTCAATCGCTTGGCAGAACAAATTGCGATGATTAATAAGCAAATTAATGAGTATGAAAATCAAGATTTGAATAGAAAAGCAAATGATTTACGTGATTTGCGTGACCAATATGAGTTTGAGATTAACAATCTTATCGGTTGTGAAGTTTTCAAGCAAGAAGTCAAAGGGAGTGCGTGCGTGAATAAAAATATCGCGGATTTTGACGAGGATTACACATTGACTATTGGTGGAAGGTCTATTGTAGATGGGGAATCTTGGCATCCTTTGACTTTGGATAATTCTCAAAATGAAAGCGGAATCTATACGATTAAATACCTACGCAGAGACCACAAAGAATACAATTTAACCAATGTCTTAAACGAAGGGAAAGTTGGGGCATTATTGGATTTGATTCGCACCGAAGAGGTTTTTACTTGTCAAGGAACTTTGGGGAAATTGCAAGTTTATATTAATGATTTAGATACTTTTGCTAATGGAATCATTGAAGCAACCAACAATATTTATGCGCAATGCTCGCAATTGGGGGCGCGTAGTGATAAGCTCTATATTAATACACAAGACGCATTGACAACAAGTGGCTATAATATCCGCGAGGGAAGTTTCAAGGTTGTAATGTATGACAAGCAGGGCAATGAGCTCGGTGCGCGTGAGGTTAAAATAGATAATCTTACCAATATGCAAAGTATTATTGACCAGCTTAATGCAAATCTTGATGATAATTTAGATGGCAATGCTTTGAATGACTTTGATGACCGATTCCAAGCGACTTATAATAACGACACGCAAACCTTTGCGATTACTTCTAAGAATCCCAGCGAGGAAATTTATATTTCTATTCAAGACAATGGCACAAATTTCGCAGGTGCATTTGGTGTCAATCGTTTTTTTGACGGAAATGACGCAAGTAATATAGAGCTTGCGAGGGCTTATCGTGATGACCCAACCTTGATTCGTGCGTATCGTGAAGCAGTCAATGGTAACTTTGAAGTTGCAAATATGATGCAACAATTACAATATGATAAAATCACTTTTACCGATGTTTATGACAGGGAAGAGCGACAGGAGACGATTAGTGGATATTTTCGCTATATTGCAAGCAAGGTTGCTTCACAGACAGAGGGAACGCAAATAACACAAGAAACCAAAGAGGCAGTGTATAATTCAATCAAGAAAGAATACAAAACCATTTCAGAAGTTTCCGTAGATGATGAATTGGTGAATCTCATTAAATTTCAAACAGGTTATAGTGCAAATGCAAAAATGATTTCAGCTATTGATGAGATGATTACCACGCTTTTGGGGATTAAGCAATAGTTAAATTGATAGGGTTATACTAAAAAGGAATCTCATCATCTAGCTCTATAATGGGTGTTGCGCTATGTTTTCTTAAATTTTCTATCTTTTTAGTATCCTGTGGGCTAACATACAAATGCTGATGATTGGGTTGGCTTCTGTGGCAGACTGCACAGAGTGCTATTAGATTTGAATAGGAATTGTCGCTCTTTACGCCATTTTTGTGATGCACTTGTAATAAATATTTATATTGCGACAAATCTACTCCGCAAATCTCACAAACATAATCTTTACTTTTTCTATAATTTTCAGAAACTTGATTCCAATTATTTGCATAGCTTGGCTTGTATTTTGTTTGTTTTGGCAGTTGTTCAAAATGTGTTTCATAAGTGGCTAGAAATTCTTTGATGTCAAAGGAATCAAATATATCTTTTTTGTGATTTGGGTTGCTATTGGCGTAATTTTGGTAATTAATAAAATTTAGACAATACTTACAAACCCTTAAAACAACTCTTGCCTCTGTAATCATTCCTCTATCTTTGCCATCTATAATGAATTGTCCGCTTGTATCTATGGTGGCTATGTATCTGTTGTATCTTTTGTTGCGACTCATTTCTTGTAATTTTTCACAATTTGCAATGTGGAATTTGTTGCATTTTTCTGGATACTTTATTAATTCTTGCAGTGGAGAATGAAATTTTGAAGTATGGTCTGGAATATAGAGTAAGACTTGAAAACCTTTATAGCTTAAAAGCCCGTTGCTAGTTGGATGTATCCATTCAAGTTCAATTTCCTTTCCAATCTCTAGTTGCTCTAATATTTTTAGCTTCTCATAATCCATTTTTTCGGGTGTAATCTGAATCGTGTCGGTTATTTTTACAAGTTTCTGGATTATATTTTTTGTTTTTGAAAACATTTAAATCCCTGTTAGAATTTTTCTGATTTCGCTATCTGCATTAGTGATGATACGAAAAGTAACTCTCCTTGAGCGTTTCTTATCCTCTATTCCGTTTAAATCAACGATTATTTTTGATGATGAAAAGCCCACAGCAACAAGGTTTGATTTTATCCATTCTTTTTGCTTTATGGATACTTGCGGGATATAGTAGGAATATTTTAAAATGCTCAAAGTTCTCTCTTGAGAGAGTTGCATATTTTTAAAATACGCAGTGTTTTGATTTTTTTCTTGCTGCCATTCTGATGAGGTATGTCCCTCTATGCGCACTTCTTGAATACTTGGATTGAATTGCTCCAAAGTTTTTAAAAAACGAGGGATAAAGTCTGATAGAATTTGTTGGAAATGACGATTTATCTCACTACTTCCTGTTTTAAAAAGCACTTCAGGGGAATTAAATTCAAAAGATAAAGTTTCGCCATTGATAGAAGCGTTCCATTTCTTTAAATCCAACTTAAATTCCTCGTGGAGTGCTTTATGGATTGCTGTTTGGTTTTTTTCATAGGTAATGGCTATATTTTTAATTTTGTCATTTTCGCTTTCTTTATATCGCATAAATGCCACAGAAATAAACAGAAATACCACCATAAGCCCAGACATTAAATCCGATATGGTAAGCCAATATTCTCCGCTGTTTTCGCTAGAGTTTGAAGAATTATCCATCTTAAAGTCCTATCCATTATATTTTTGCATTTTGTTATATTCTGCTACGATTTTCTTGGCAATCTCCGCTAATGCTCCGCCTATGCTAGCCATAGAATTATCAATTTCTCTCTCCATATCTTCTTGTATGGTTTGATGAGATTCTCCTAGAGATTGCATTGATTTCTTTATTTGAGATTCCATATCCTTTTGCATAGCGGCAATAGAGTTTTCTATGAGGCTACCAAGTTGATTTTTGAAATGTTCAGTGCTTTCTCTAAAATGTTCTTGTATCTCGCTGATTCTGCCTTGCAAGGCTTCATAATGATTGGTCGTTTTAGTAACAGAATCTAAAATATCCTCTGTGATTTGATTAACTTTTTCTGAAATATAGGGCAGGGATTGTGTCGCCTTGTCTTTTATTTCTGCGAAAGCCTCTAAATCGTTTTGCAGATTTTCTACTTGCTTTTGCTGCAAGGTTAGTTGTCCCTTTTGAATCTCTAAAATCTCTGTTAGGGATTCCATAGTCTGTGGAATGTTTTGTGTTGCCTCTTGGATTTTTGAGATTGAATCTTTTGTTTCTAAGACAGCTTGTGAAGTTTGCGTTATGGATTCTGCCCCTAGTGCGTATTGTTCTATCATTTGTGCAATTTGCGTTTTGTAGTTTTCCTGCCATTGCACTAGCGTGAAAACTGCTGTATTAAGCTCTTTGAAATTCTCTCCAAACTGCTCTGTTAGGTTGTTATTAAACTCTACAATCACTTGCTTTAACGCTTCTATGACTTGTTCTGTGGCGGATTTGGATAAAATATCGGCAAATTCTTGAAATTTATCCCATAAAGTATTTTGGAATTCTCTAAAAGATTCTTGTTGATTTCCTATATTCTCTGCTATTTTAACGAAAATATTTGTTTGAAGCAGCATTTCTTTTGGTATTTGTGCGATTGTTTTTTCTAGTGTTTCTGTGAAATATGTTTGGGATTCTAATGTGTTTTTGTCAATATTGTTTAGCTTTGTGCTAATATCTGTTTCTAATAGCTTAATTTGCGCTACAAGGGCGGATTCTTGTGTTTTATTTAGAGTAATAATCTCTTGAAGCGCATTGACTTGCTGCGCTAAAAGAGGTAGGATATTTTCTTGTGTGGTAGCGGCAGCGGAGGGGGTAGATTTGTGGATAAATTTTGTCTTTTTAATGCTTTGATATAGGATAGAGGAAGCCATACCAGCAAGGCTAGTGTAAAATGCAGTTTTCATTCCTGCTAGTAAGTTTGCAATACTGCTATCAATATCTGATGGATTAAATGTCGCAAGTCCTATTGAGATTCCTATAAAAGTTCCCAAGATTCCAAGTGAGGTAAGAAGCATTGGAATATAAGAAGCAAAGGGGGAGTTTATTTTTAAAGATTCTAACCGAATACCAGCGATAAATAAACCACAGATAAGCACGATAAAAAAAATTGTGGTAAGGTTTGCAAAGATTTCCATAAAAACTCCAATAAAATCCAAATAAAGATTTGCATTATAACAAATTTACAACATTTATCTTATAATAAGCATTTGTTTTAAGGATTCTTATCTATGCGTTATCCTAAACTCCCATTCTTTGATACGCCCTTAGAGATTGCCTACAACCCTTGGCACGGCTGTGTGCGCTTTAGTGAGGGTTGTAGGAATTGTTATGTTTTTGCAATAGATTCTATTGTTGGAAAAAACGCTAAGAAACTTGATAAAACACGCAATTTTTATTTGCCTATTGCCAAAAGACGCAATGGAGATTATAAGATTCCAAGTCATTCAAAAATTTGGCTATGTTTTAGTAGTGATTTTTTGCTAGAAAGTGCAGAGGAGTGGAGGGCGGAAGTTTGGAAAATGATTGCAGAGCGCAAGGATTGCACTTTTATCTTTTTTACCAAACGCATTGTGCGATTCTTGCAATGTATTCCTAGTAATTGGGGGGAGGGTTATCCAAATGTCATTGTAGGTTGCAGTGTGGAATCCCAAAAGGAAGCAAAGGTAAGGTTACCTTTATTTTTAGAGTTACCTATCGTAACACGTTGGATTGTTTGCGCACCACTTTTGGAGAGTTTGGATTTAACTCCCTTTTTGGATTCTAGCAAAATTTCAGAAATTAGTGTGGGTGGAGAATCGGGATTGAATGCTAGAGTATGTGATTTTGCTTGGGTAGTTTCTTTGCAACAACAAGCAAAACTTGCAGGAATAAAATTTTGCTTTCATCAAACAGGAGCGAACTTTATTAAGGATTCCAAGCTTTATAGGATTCCAAAGAAGCTGCAAAGAATCCAAGCGCAAAAGGCGAATCTTGATTGGAATCCTAGATTTGGATTATTCTGAAATAATGCGATTGAGTTTGTAACCCAAGCGGGAATGGTTGCGAATGAGGTCGTGATAAGTCTTACGGCGAATGCTATTAACATGCATACGCAAGGAATCCATTGTCATTTGCTGTCCTTTCCAAATTTTTTTGTGGAATTCTTCATAGGTTACAGGAAAACCATCCGCATTAATCAACAAATCCAAGATTTGGCATTCTCTATCTGTGAGTTCAAAGACTGCAAAGCCTTTTAAGATGGATTTATCTCTTTTGCGATAAAAGATACCTTGTCCCAAATCCACGGTTTGTTCTTTGTGTAATTGTTTGTTGATTCCTAGCAACAATACAAAGAGTTCCTCTAAATCCACTGCCTTTTTGATAAGCGAACAAGCGTTTAGTTTAATCATTTCGTTGATTTTTTCTTCATCACTATAAGCTGTCATAAAAATGACAGGAATATTTGGATTGGTTTTACGCATAGTTTTAATCATCGCGATTCCATCTATTTTACCCTCTAAATTGACATCGGTAATTACAATGTCAATCACATTATTCTTAAAATGTTTCAAACCGATTTCGCCTTTTTTGGCAGTCAGAATCTTGCGACAACGACGTTCTAATGGAATCCTTAGCAAATCTAACGCGACTGGGTCATCTTCCACAATAAGAATCGTTAAATTGCCAAGAGGTTCAAGCAGGGCAGGCAGCATTCTTATCCTTAAATTAAAATAAAATATAATTTAAGAATAATTTTACAAAATTAAAATTAAAATTAAAATTAAAAGCTGCCACAAGGGCAATTTTCATTACCAAATGTTTTCATAAATTCACAATATAAACAACTTACGCTTCGTTTGGCACAGATAACAGGAATATCTTTCTTTTTAGCTTCTGTGCGAAATTTTCGCATTGTATTGTGATTTAAAAAATTCGTAAGCATTACAAGGCAGCCAATGTTTTGGGGCAAATCTTTGTGGTTGATACTTTCTCGCCTGCCGTCCCAATGTGTAATGGATTTGCAACCTAAGTTTTTCAAAACGGCTTTAATGGGTGTAATTTCATCACCACCAATCACTAAAACGGACATCATTCACTCCTTAAATAAAATTTTAATCAGAATTTATTCTGCAAAATGATAATTAATATCAACTTAATATAATATAAAAATGATTCTTATTTTATATTTGATTTATTTTATAATATTTTGCTACAATTAAAATATTTTAAATTACATAACACCTTAAACGCAAGGATTTCAAATGAAAAAATATAAAGAATCTCTCAAAACAATTTTAGATAGATTGCATTTATCTATTAAAAAAAATAATCTCAAAAATTCTAAACAACGCGAATTTATACTCAAAGCACTTTATGATGATGGCGGGCATTTAAGTCCAGAGGATATTTTTGCAATCATTCGTAAAACCTGTGCTAACGCAAGTATTTCGTCTATTTATCGTATTCTTTCATTTCTTGAAAAAGAGGGATTTATCAATTCTATTGAAGTAGATAAAAGTGGAAAACGTTATGAAATTGCAAGCGGTTTGCACCACGACCATATTATTTGTGTAGAATGTGGTAATATTGAGGAGTTTTGTAACAATGAAATTGAAAGATTACAAGTAGAAGTTACAAATTCTTACAACGCCAAGCCTGTGGGACACGATATGTTGCTTTATGTGGTTTGCGAAAAATGTCTTAAAAAGGTTGCAAATTAGACTTTTATCCTAGTTTGCGGGATTCTAAAGGTTATTGTTTGGAATCCCAAAGGCTTTGGGCATAACATAAAATCTCTGGGCGATATTCAAAATGCATTGTATCATAATGCCACCAGCGTCCGCCCCAAATAAAATTTTCACTTTCAAACGCTTCAATGATTTCTAATGGAATCGTAGCGACAGATTGTGAAGTGCTAAGCGCGTGTTTTTTAAAGTCCCATAACCAATAACGAGAATGGGCAACATTAATATCTATCGCGATTCCAAAACTATGCGCACTTAGATTTTGAGAATCTGCGATTTTGCGCCATTTAAAAGTTCCACCAATATTTTGTAAATAAATTTTAAGGGGAGGATTGGATTCAATGAGGCTCTCTAAGCGATTTTTCACGCGTTTTAAAGCGTCATAAGCACCATTTTTGGTGTTGAAAAGTATCTCGGTGTCATCTAACCACACGAGAGGTTTTAAATGCTGTTTAACTTCCGCTTCATTTGCTCCATAAATTGTAGAAAAGAATAATACATCACGAATCCTAGAGCTATCCTCATAAGGCTTTCTGGCAAAACTTCCTAATGGATAAGGAAACACGAAAGAGTCTATTAGTTTTTGTGTTTGCAAAGCCTCTGTCAAAGGCGTAATGTCGTTAGGTGTAAGATTCCAAGTGAGCGTTTGGTTGTCGCGGAAGTTTATATTATTTTGTCCCTTGCTTTCTAACATATTATAATGTTGCAATAAACATTTTGTCGCGGCTTTGGAATCAAAAATAATAGGAATTTCAGAAAGAGATTCCGCGTAAAGTAGGATTTGAGAGCTTAAGACAATGCTAAGAAAGATTGCTTTAGAGAACAAACTTAATCCTTGCATCGTGATGTAGTTTTGCAAAGATTGCATCGCGTTCCTCTTGGCTAGAGACAACGACTTCTATATTAATGCTATGGTATTTGCCTTTGCTGCTTTCTTTGGCAGGTGAGTGGATAAACTCCTTATCTATTAGTTCAAGCGCAGTTAAATATAATTCCTCTTTGCTATTCCCAATGATACGATAATGCCAAGTACAAGGATATTGAATTTTTTGTTCTTGTTCCATTATTTTCCTTATTGTAGAGTATTAAATACTTCTTGCGCCCACAAAGGGATTCTAGTAATTTTTTGGGATTGACAATCCATACAAACAAGCGTAATTGTAGCAGAAAAAATTTTGGTAGGAATCTTAGAATTTGCAAGATAGATTGTTTGCAAAAGTTTCACAGAAGCAGATTTTTGCTCCAAAATTTGCGTTTGCACTTCCAATAAATCCCCGAGTTTTGCTGGGTGATGGAAGTGGATTTGCATTTCTTTGACGACAAATCCGATATTGTCTTGCAAGGGTGTAATTTTGGCTTTGAAAAAAGCCTCACTTCTTGCGCGTTCGCAATATTTTAAATAGTTTGTATGATAAACAATTCCACCGCAATCCGTGTCTTCATAATAGATTCTAACCTGCATAATGTTCCTTAAATTTTTAATTTTTGTGCCGTTATTGTAAGTTGATTTTTGTAAAACTGCGTTGAAAGTTGGATAACAAAACAGAATCCTTTAAAGAATTTGAAAAAATTGACATAAAAGAGTGAGAAAAAATCCCAAGAACAAGAAAGGCACAAAAGGAATCGCAAGGGTTTTGGAATTAATTTTGGGAAAGTATTTAAGGATTAATAAAACAAAAAGTGCGGAACTTGCTCCAAAAAAGATTGCCAAGATTCCATTTCCACCAAGTGCCGCGCCAAGTGTTCCAAAAACGATAATATCTCCTTCTCCCAAGACTTCTTTGCGGGTGAAACTGCCCACAAAAAGCCGCAAAAAACTTGCAATCCCCATAAAACAAAAAGCAAAGAGTAGAGATTCTGCCCAAGCCACACCAAGTAAATTTGCAGGCAACTCTCCTGTGCCATAACTCACCCCAAGCACTAGATTAAGGAAGTTTAAACTATCTGGAATCTCTAAAAAATGCCAATCTATAACGCTTAAAACATAAAAACACAGCAAAAGCCAAAAAAGAATTATTCCAAAAATGCCAAGCCAAACATAGCAAAAGATTGCCAAGATTCCACCTAATGCCTCGCTGAAAAAATAATAAAATGGAATCTTAGCAAGGCAGTAAGGGCATTTTGCACGATAAAAAAGAAAAGAAAATAAAGGAATCTTATCTTTAAGTTTAAGGCTTTTTTGGCAGTGAGGGCAAAAAGAATTTGGAGTGATGAGGCTTAAAGAATGTGGAATGCGATAGATAAGGACATTGGCAAAAGAGCCAAAACTCAATCCAAAACAAAAAACTAAAACAATTTCAAACCATTCCAAATTCATTCCATTCCACATTTGTTTTCGCTACAATTTTACCCAAATTTTTAAGGCTTTAAAAGCCTAAAAAGAGGTTTTGTTGCAAAGGAAAGAGATGCAGCGCAAGTTTGCTTTTTTTGGTGGTTCTTTTGACCCGCCACATTTTGGGCATTTACGCATTATAGAATCTGTTTTGAATGCAAGGGAGATAGATAAATTATTCCTTGTGCCAAATTTTTTAAATCCTTTTAAAAGTCATTTCTATTTTTCTCCCAAACTGCGCCTAGAATGGCTTAGGATTCTATGCAAAGAATCCTTGAAAGTCTGGACAAACAAAATAGAAGTATTGGATTATGAAGTGAGTCAAAATGCTCCTGTTCCGACTTATCAAACCTTGCAATTTATCCAGCAAACCTATTCTCTAACCCCAAAAGACAAAATGCATTTGCTTGTTGGTGCGGATAATGTAGAATCTTTGCATCAATGGCAAAATTTTGATTGGCTTCAAAACAATGTAGAATTTGTTATAATTCCACGCAGAGGCTTTAGGATTCCGCAAAATTTTCAAATTTTGCCATTTTGCGCAATGGATATAAGCTCTACGCAAATTCGTAATAAGCTAGCTTGTGGTGATTTTGTGGAGTTATCTCACCTGATTCCGCAGCCCATTTTGGAATTGATATTAAAGGAAATAAATTGCAAGAAAATAGACAAAAAGTGATTGCAGAAATTTGTCAAATCATAGAAGAAAAAAAGGGAGAAAATATTGAAGTTTTTAACCTTGAAAAAACAGATTATTTTGTAGATTTTGTCGTAATTGCCACAGCACTGATTGACCGACACGCAATGGCGCTTTTAGAAGAACTTAAAAAACAGCTGAAAGCAAAGGGTGAAAGTTTTTTCCATATTGATGAGGAGAATCCGGATTGGATTGTTGTAGATTTGGGTGATATTATTATTCATCTATTTACAGAGAATCAACGCAAAAAATTTAATTTAGAAGAGTTTTTGCAAAAATTACTTCAAGAGAGTGCAAGAAAAAAATGTATAGAAAATTGACCAAAGAAGAACAGCGCGTAATATTGCATAAAGGTACAGAAGCACCTTTTAGCGGAGAATTTGAAAATTTTTTTGAAACAGGAATCTATCACTGCAAGCAATGTAATCAAGCCTTGTATGATTCTGCAAGCAAATTTCATAGTGGCTGTGGTTGGGCAAGTTTTGATGATTGTTTGCAAGGAGCAATTACGGAGCAATTAGACGCAGATGGCAAAAGAATAGAAATCACTTGCGCGAAATGTGGTGGGCATTTAGGGCATATTTTTGCAGGGGAAGGATTTACGTCAAAGAATATTCGCCATTGCGTTAATTCTATCGCAATTACTTTTGAAAAAAGCCCTTCCCAATGAATCCTAATATTATTATTAGATTTATTGGTTTTGACAATATGGAATAAAATTTGCTTTATATTTTTTAATAAACTAAATTTTTAGAAAGGTTAAGGTTATGCGAATCGGAACTAGCTCAAGATATACAACTATGCAATACCAACAAAACAAAACCCAAAATTTGTTGGACAGAACTTTGTCGCAGATGAATGGCTTAAAGATTCAGTATGGTTATCAAGGAACTTCCATTTTTAACAAAACTCTAGCATTGGATTATAATCTTACAACTTTGAATCAAAGCCACGCACTCGCAACGAATGCCTTAACTTATACAAAGCATACTGATACTGCTTTGAGTGATTTAACTAAGAATATGGACCAATTCAAAACCAAATTGGTGCAGGGTGCAAATAATATTCATAGTGAAACTTCGCGTCTTGCGATTGCAAAGGATTTAAAGTCTATTCGCGACCACTTTTTGACGCTTGCTAATACTTCTGTGGGTGGAGAATATATCTTTGGAGGCACAGCTACAACGCGAATGCCCTTTAATGCCGATGGAAGCTATAATGGTAATAATGCTACTTTAAACGCATTACTTGGTTCTAACAATTCTGTTGCTTATAATATTACAGGGGCAGAGTTATTCTTTGGTTCGGATAATGATAAGAGTCGTGTGATTTCAACGAATATTCCAAAGTTTAATCAAAGCAAACTAAATCCAGCAATTATGGACCCAAATCACCCAACGGGAGTGAGTGAAGAAGTGCATATTACAGCGGCGGATACTTTGCGTGATTTGGTGGGGGATAACGACGCAGATACAAGCAACAATCCACCAGAAGTTTTTTATATCACAGGACGTAGAGCAGATGGGAGCGCATTTAAATCCAAATTTTCTATGGATGTTGCATATACGGATAAAAATCAAGCTTCCACCGTGCAGGATTTGTTAGACAAAATCGGAAGAGAGTTTGGCAATACAGAGGTTAGCCAAGTCGTAGATGTAACGGTGAATAAATGGGGTGAAATTGAGATTAAAGACTTAACAGGCGGACGCTCAAATATTGAATTTTATATGGTTTCTAGTAGCTACCAAGACCCAGACAATGACATCAATGCAGTTCCACCCGGAGATGGTGTAGGAACAGCAGATATTGACCGCTTACTTAATAGTGGTGTCAAGGTAAATACTTACGTGCAAAGCCCTTATCTCGGCACTTTTTCTAGTGAAAGTATTACTTCAGTAGAAGATTATAACGACCATCGTGTGCATACGATTCCTACGACTTTTAGAACGCATACAAATGAAATTGCCAAAACCAACACTTTATTGAGTGATATTTTTCCAAATGGAGTGGATTCCATCACTCTTAGCGGAACAGAGGGAAATACTGCACTAGACACAGCGGGTGCAGCCGTAGCGCCTACAAACTTTGCTATTACTCCCACAAGCACCGTGCAAGATTTAATGGACGAAATAAAGCGCGTGTATGGTGCAAATGGTGATGTAGATGTGCAATTTACGGAAGGTAAGATTATCGTAGTGGATAATAATGTTTCCAAAAAGAATCCACCGGATAGAGATGATAAAGAATTGCCTTATATTGGAGCAAGCTCTCTTAGTGTTACTTTGACTGCTAATGACGCGGCAGGCAATCCTGTAAATGGATTCCGCAATGATTATAGCGTAGAATACGATAGAGTGGGATTCTCTCGTAGCGGCGGCACGCTAAGCTCTAATGTCTCTCAAATCGTGCGTTCTACAAATGAATATGCGACGATGGAAACAAAACTATCAGAAGTTGCTGGAGTGAGCCTTGATGGACACACTTATAACTTTGAGGTTAAAGATGTCAATGGAGTGGCAATTAGTGGTAGGATAGAGTTTAGAAATGCAGGGAGTGTGATGATAATAGAAAGTCCCGCGCAAATGAATGGGCAAAATATCGCAGGCATTGAGATTCCAATTTTGCAAGCAAATGGAAATCCACCGCAAGTTAGCGGTGATGCAACACCAGCAAATGATGTAACTTATCAACAACTTGCCGATACATTGGGAATAGTAATGAATCTTAGCAATTCCAATCCGGGCGATTTAGCAGCGGTTTTCAATGCAGGGGCTAACTTTAACAATCCTGCTGAAAAAGCCGCTTATGAGACAATGCTAAGTCAAGCAAAAAATAATGTATGGATTGGCTTAGATGTCAATGGGCAGTTGCAGTTAAAAGATTTAAACCGCATTCCTACACGAATGGAATTTATGCTTTATGATAACGAGAGCAGTAACTTTAGGCTTGATGCAAATGGGCGCGTAGATACAAATACAACAAATCACCCGGCATTGACTTTTCAAGCAAATAATGCGGTTATTGGCGAAGACCCACACGTAAATTTCTTTCAACAAATTGATAAGATTATCCAAGCGGTAGAAGATGGCATTTATCGTCCGGGCTCTGATAATTACAACGATTCTATGCGGAATCCTGGAATCCAAAATGCACTCGCAATTTTTGACCATTTGGCAGACCATATTAATAAAGTGCATACCAAAAATGGGGCGCAGGGAAATGCGTTTGAATATTCTATTGAACGCACAGAAGCCTTGATTGTGCAAGTGAAAACCTTGCGCAGTGAGACGATTGATACAGATTTCGCGGAAACTTATTTGCAATTTTCAACGCTCGCACTTGGTTATCAAGCAATGCTTTCAAGTATTGGCAAGATTTCTCAACTATCATTAGTAAATTATGTGTAGGGTAAAAAATGAGTGCAAAAGAAAGAATCATACGCACTCTCTTATAAGCTAGGCTCTGCGTGCGTGGAGTTTAATCAAAGATTTTCTACTTCTGCGAGAATTTGATATTATCTTGTTTTTTGGTGCAATGTAATTTTTGACACAAAAGAGAAAGGAATCCCTAAAGGCAGGTGGGAAAATACATATTTTTATGCTTTGGTGTGTTAATGATTTGGAATTTTAGAATCTTTTGATTTGAAAAGTTTTGATAAAAAGGCGATTTGCATAGAATCCCAAAGGGATTCTTGAAATTATGCAAGAAGTTTTCCTAGAGTGTTTGAGTTGAAGCTCTTAAACAC
Source organism: Helicobacter sp. (assembly GCF_029067145.1). GTDB lineage: Bacteria > Campylobacterota > Campylobacteria > Campylobacterales > Helicobacteraceae > Helicobacter_D. The sequence goes on from NZ_JAIEFA010000022.1 coordinate 25,413, forward strand.
ATTATCTTTGTTTTCTAGTGGGTCAAATATCAAGTGGTTGAGCCGCATAAATTCATCAAATCGCTTGAATGCTGATTCCATTTTTTCTTTCATTTCTTCCATTTTTTTGAAATTATCCTCTACCGCATTCCAAATTTTAGAAGCTTCTTGACTGACGCCATTGTTGGCAGTTTGCAAGGAATTAAGGCTAAAAGACACTTTAACTTCAAGGCTTGTAAGGCTAGCCATAGGGACGCGTTCAAACAATCCTGTGATTCCATTTCCTAATGCGCTAAACATTGGGATAATACTATTTGAAGGCAAATTAGACGCAGAAACGCCCATTCCTTGATAGGCTTTGTTTGCAAGGATTTGAGAAATGCTTTGTCCGCCTAGAATCGCATCGTTTGTTGCTTGATTTTGTAATGCTTCGTCTTTAATTTTTTCACTTACCAAATCAATGTGGTGGATTTGTCCGCTACTGCCATCTTCACGCAAATAGTCTGCTGTTTTTTGTTTGATTCCTAGTAAATCCCCATTTTCTCCCCTCATCATTTCTTGACTTTCTTGAGCGTTGAGGTAAATTACACCGATTCCTTTTTCGCCCAATCCTACGAGTTGTCCTTCGCCATTTGCATCGGGAGTCCAGATTCTTAGTTTGTCATAGATTGGGTCGTTTTTGTCAATCTTGCCATCATTATTGGAATCATAGATGCTTAAGTCTTTGAATCCATCGCCACTTTGTGTGCCAAAAAGCTCGCTGCCATCATTGATTTTACCATCGCCATTTTTATCAAGCGCCAAGAATCCAGAACCTTTTTTGAGCGTAGAAATTTGGTCAGGAGTACCATCGCTGTCCAAATCAAAACGCATTTTGGTGTCGCTAAGCTCTGTGCCGCTGCCCTCATAATCAATGACAAGCGGGTCAATGACTTTTTTATTTACGCCTTGAGGAATGTTTTGTGTCGCATTGGAGCTACTAATTTGTAGATTTTGCATAAAGCTTTGAGAAACGCTAATGCTTAAATCCAAGCTTTTTTCTATTCCATCACTTCCAATTATTTTACCAGAGATTGAAACCTCTAAACTTCTTGAGAATCCTTGAGAAAGACTGATTCCGCTTCCTAGAATTTGGCTTGCAAAGTTTTTGTTATATAACAAGTCTGACATTGTGATTGTAGTATTCTGTGATGAGCTTGTGCTATTGTTTGCGCTTGGGAATAATTGCTCCCAAGTTTTCATCATTTCATCTTGAATCTCTGAAATTTTACTCAATGCACGATTCAAAATAGTTTTTTGAAAATCTCCCAAACTATCACTAAGTAAAGAGTTGCTAGCTACGACACTAGTCGTGCTTCCTCTTGCATCTTGATTTATAGTTGATTGTGGAACACTATTTGCTTGATTGTTTGTAAGCTCTTCTTTAACGGCACTCCATTGCGTGGTGGTATATGAGGCTTGCAAAGAAGAGAGACTAAAACTTGCTTGCATTTTTTCTCCTTTTTGTAAATTAATACTGACTATATCGGCTGTTTTTTAAAAAACTAAAATAAATTTTTTATAAATTTTATCCATTCTAAAATCTTTAAGAATCATAAAAATGTTTTAAGGGTTTATTTTGCGG
>NZ_JAIEFA010000023.1 GCF_029067145.1 Helicobacter sp.
TGCTTATCTCAAATTCTTTCAAGAAGTGCGTAAGTTAAAGAAAGAGTTTAGGGAGAAAAGGAAATGAGATTCTATTGTTTGCAGCATTATAGATTGCCACGACTTCTTACGAAGTCTCGCAATGACGAAAAACCAAAGCGTCTGCTACTCCGTCATTGCAAGGCAAAGCTGAAGCAATCTATAATGTTGCATATTTAAAATGTTAAGCAGTAGATTAATCAACATTTAATATTGTTTATGTATTATTGCCGATTTAAAGGATTAAAATGACCAATATTATTCTCTGTGGTGGAAGTGGGACAAGGCTTTTTCCATTAAGCCGTTCTAACTTTCCCAAACAATTTTTAAAAATCTTTCCAAAACGCTCCAATGTGGAGGGAGAGCAACAAAATAACGCAATGCAATCTCTTTTTCAGCTCACTCTATTGCGCAATGCGAAATTTTGTAAAGATTCTTTGATTGTTACAAATAACGAGCAATATTTCTTGAGCTTAGAACAACTTAGAGAAATTCAGAAAGATTCTAAATTTATCCTAGAATCCTCTGCTAGAAATACCGCAGCTGCAATTATCCTAGCGTGTTTAGAGTTACCAGAAGACACGCTTGTGCTAGTTACTCCAAGTGATCATCTAATCCAAGATGAAATTTCTTACGAAAAATGTCTGCAAAAAGCGCAAATTTTAGCACAAAAGGGACATTTGGTAACCTTTGGCATTACCCCTAATTTTCCAGAAACAGGTTTTGGCTACATTAAGGCAAAGGGTGAAGATGCAGAGAGTTTTAGAGAAAAGCCAGATTTAGAAACCGCCAAAATGTATGTGGATTCTAAGGATTATTTTTGGAATTCGGGAATGTTTTGTTTTAAGGTTAAAACTCTGCTTGAGGAATGCAAAGTTTATGCAAGAGAAATTTATGATTCCTGTGTAGCTGTTTCTAGTTGCGCAGAAAGATTAGAAGATGTTGTTTATCTAAAGGATATGGATAAGATTCCACAAAATAGCATTGATTATGCCATTATGGAGCAATCTAAAAATGTCAAAATAGTTCCTAGCGACATTGCTTGGAGTGATGTTGGGAGTTTTGATTCTTTGTTTAATACCTTTCCAAAAGATACGCAAAATAATGCCATAGAGGCAAATGCTACCATATTTGAATCCCAAAATAATTTTATTTATTGCGATAACCCTAAAAAAGTCATTGCCACCATTGGATTGCAGGATTCTATCGTGATTGACACGGGCGATTGTCTCCTAATATCTAAAAAGGGAGAATCTCAAAAGGTTAAAAATATTGTAGAAAAACTATCAAGCAAAGGCGACCTTTGCAAAACACATTTAACAACCTATCGTCCGTGGGGGAGTTTCACAATCCTAGAGGACAGCAAAGGATATAAAATTAAAAAAATCATCGTAAATCCGAGCAAAAGGCTTTCATTACAAAAGCATTTTCATCGTAATGAACATTGGATTGTTGTTAGTGGAACGGCAAAAGTGGAGATTGACGGGGAAGTTTCGCTTGTGCGCCCCAATGAATCTATTTATATCAAAATGGGACACGCACACCGCTTAAGCAATGAAGGCAAAATCCCTATTGTGCTTATTGAAGCACAAGTTGGAGAATACACAGGCGAAGACGACATTGTAAGAATAGAAGATGATTTTAATAGAGAATAAGAGAAAGCGTAATGAAAGTCAAACTGAAAGATACTAATTTCTTGGAAATTTTAACATATCAGATTGTATATTATATTCAAGTAGGACTTGTTCAAATATTATGTTCTTTTGTTCCACAAAAAACGATGAGACACAAGATAAGAAAGGCTTTATTTTCAAAAGAAGAGCCTTATTTATGTTTAAAAACAAAAAAAGATGGCAAATATCCTTTGTATATTCCTTCACCGCATTCCTTCTGTTCTAATCCCTCAGCGGTTTATAATGCCAAAGGTGAGAAATTACAGGTTTTCTTTATCAGATCGGATAATTATTGCGGGGGGGGGGGTAAAATTTATTGGGATATGCATAATATTGGTTTGCCTATACACTTTTACCAAGATAATTGTTGTTTTGAAACAGCAGGAAATCCATTGAAAAGATATGCTTGGCTTGTAGAGCCGCCGTGTGTGAAACCAAAGATTAATACAGCATTCCAAACTGGTCTATACAAAGATTTTGATTTAGTCTTGACGCACTCGGATAAGTTGTTAGATACCTTGCCGAACGCGCGATTATTGCTTTTTTGGAGTATTTGGTATGGTAATGAAGTTAGGAATAATCAAAGAGACAATCCAAGAATTGACGAAAATCTCTATTTGTTTAAAGAAAAAGATATTTCTATGGTGTGCTCTAACAAGCTCTTAACTCCTCTTCATCATATTAGACATTATTTTGCCAAAAGAGCTTTACAAGGTGGCAAAGTTGATATTTTTGGTGAATTTAACAATAAACTAATAATGTTTAAATCACAATCTTTGGAACATTATCGCTATCAAATTGTTATAGAAAATGAGATTTCTTCTTTTTATTTTACAGAAAAGATTTTAGATTGTTTTGCATCAATGACAATCCCTATTTATTTAGGGGCAACAAAGATTGATAAATTTTTCAATACAGACGGAATAATTATTTTAAAGGAGGATTCTGATTTAGATTCTATTTTAAAAACTTGTTGTAAAGAAGATTATGAAAATCGTTTAGAAGCAATAAAAGACAATTATCATCGTTCATTTAGCTATAATACAGAAAATAGTATTTTAGAATATATGAAATAAGGAGAGGAAATGGCAAAAAAGGTGGCATTAATCACTGGTGTTACAGGGCAAGATGGGGCATATTTAAGTGAGTTTTTACTTGATAAGGGCTATGAGGTTCACGGCATTAAAAGACGTAGCTCACTTTTTAATACCGATAGGATTGACCATCTCTTTGATGGACACCATAACAAAAAAATTCCATTCTATCTACATTATGGGGATATGACAGATTCTATGAATCTTACGCGTTTGATTGCAGAAGTCCAACCCGATGAAATCTATAATTTAGCTGCACAAAGCCACGTAGCCGTAAGCTTTGAAACGCCAGAATATACTGCAAATGCCGATGGAGTAGGCACACTTAGAATCTTAGAAGCAGTAAAGTTTTTAAATCTTATTGGCAAAACGCGTATTTATCAGGCTTCCACCTCTGAACTCTTTGGCAAGGTGCAAGAGATTCCACAAAGGGAGACTACGCCCTTTTATCCGCGCTCCCCTTATGCTGTGGCAAAAATGTATGCGTATTGGATTACGGTGAATTATAGAGAAGCTTATAATATGTTTGCGTGTAATGGAATTTTGTTTAATCACGAAAGCCCCGTGCGAGGTGAAACCTTTGTAACGCGTAAAATTACACGCGCAGCTTCTAAAATTGCACTCAATCTACAAGATAAGCTCTATCTTGGCAATTTAGACGCTAAACGCGATTGGGGACACGCTAAAGACTATGTCAAAATGATGTGGTTAATCTTGCAACACGAAAAGGCAGAAGATTGGGTAATTGCCACAGGAAAAACCACACAAGTAAGAGATTTTGTGCGTTTAGCATTTGCTTATTGTGGAATCTCATTAGAGTTTCAAGGAAGTGGAGCAGATGAAAAGGGCATTGTGAGTGCGTTAGATTTTGACAAAGCAGTAGCTCTTGGATTGGACTTGACACATCTTAAAATCGGACAAGAAGTTGTCGCGGTGGATAAACGATATTTCCGCCCAACAGAAGTGGATTTATTGCTTGGCGACCCGAGCAAAGCCGAAAAAGAGTTGGGTTGGAATCGCGAATTTGATTTGAAAGATTTAGTCAATGATATGATGGAGAGTGATTTAAAGCTTATGACTAAAGATGTGTATCTCAAAGAGGGTGGATACAAAATTATGCGGTATTTTGAATAATGAAAATTTTAATTACAGGCGGAAGCGGAATGGTAGGGAGAAATCTCATAGAAAAATCACGAGAATTTTCCTATGAGGTTCTAACACCTACAAGAGCAGAAATGGATTTACTCTCTCCTTTAAGCATACATAATTTTTTGCAAAGGAATCTACCAGATTGTATCGTGCATTGTGCGGGACTTGTTGGAGGGATTGCTGCAAATATCGCGAATCCCATTGAGTTTTTATCCACAAACGCATATATAGGGTTAAACCTCATCAGTGAATGCACAAAAATAGGCATTAAAAGATTTTTAAATCTTGCAAGCTCGTGTATGTATCCGCGCAATGCACCTAACCCATTAAGAGAAGAAATGATATTACAGGGTGAGTTAGAGCCCACAAATGAGGGTTATGCTTTAGCTAAGATTCTTGCTACAAGAATGTGTGAGTATATCACAAGAACGCAAAACGATTATTTATATAAAACCGCGATTCCTTGCAATTTATATGGCAAGTATGATAAGTTTGAGCCGACAAGAGCGCATTTAATCCCAGCAGTGATTGCAAAAATCCATAAAGCAAAAGAGCAGAATTTACCACAAGTAGAAATTTGGGGCGATGGAAGTGCTAGACGCGAATTTATGTATGCAGAAGATTTAGCAGATTTTGTCTTTTATGCGCTAGAAAACTTTGAAAAAATGCCACAAAACCTCAATGTTGGTTTGGGATATGATTACACGATTGATGAGTATTATCAAACGATTGCCAAAATAATCGGCTATGAGGGGCGATTCTATCACGATACACAAAAACCTAGCGGAATGCAGCAAAAGCTTATTGACAATACGCGCCTAAAAGCATTTGGGTGGAATCCTAAAATTAGCTTAGAAAACGGAATCCAAGAAACTTATAAATATTTTTTGGCACAAAGAAAGGAATAAAATGCAAAACTATCCTTTAGCGTCCTCAACTTGGGACGACAAAGAATTACAGGCAATTACGGCGGTTATCAAGAGTGATATTTACACGATGGGCAAGAAAGTGGCAGAGTTTGAAAGAGATTTTGCAAAATTTGTAGGCTCAAAATATGCGGTAATGACAAGCTCGGGTTCTACCGCAAATCTCATTGCCACTGCGGCATTGTTTTACACTAAGAATCCCAAACTTCAAAGAGGCGATGAAGTCATCGTCCCTGCAGTTTCGTGGAGCACGACTTATTATCCGCTTTATCAATATGGGTTGAAGTTGAAATTTGTGGATATTGATTTGCAGACGCTAAACTACGATTTAGAGGCTTTAAAAGAGGCAATCAGTGAAAAGACAAAAATGATAATGTGTGTGAATCTTCTAGGAAATCCTAACGATTTTAATGTTATTCATAAACTTATTAAAGGCAAAAATATCATTCTTTTGGAGGATAATTGCGAGTCTATGGGGGCGGAATTTGAGGGCAAACAAGCGGGGACATTTGGCATTATGGGGACATTCTCAACCTTTTATTCTCATCATATGGCAACAATGGAGGGCGGATTTGTCGTAACAGACGATGAGGAACTTTATCATATTTTGCTGTGCCTACGCGCGCACGGCTGGACAAGAAATTTACCCAAAGAGAATTTAGTTGCACCTAAAAGTGAGGATTGGTTTAGCGAATCCTTTCGCTTTATTTTGCCCGGATATAATGTGCGTCCGGTGGAAATGAGCGGGGCAATAGGGATAGAGCAGCTTAAAAAGTTACCAGATTTCTTAAAACATCGCAGAGAAAATGCAAAAATCTTTCAAAAGCATTTTGCAAACCACCCTGATTTTATTATCCAAAAAGAAATAGGTTCTAGCTCTTGGTTTGGATTTTCTTTAATTATCAAGTCAGATTCCAAACTCACAAGAAAAGAGATTATCCAAAAGTTAGAGGAAAACAAAATTGAATACCGCCCGATTGTTTCGGGGGATTTCACGCAAAATGAAGTGATGAAGTATTTTGATTATACTATTTTTGGTGAATTGAAAAATACAAAATATCTCCAAAACAAGGGCTTTTTTGTAGGAAATCATCAAGTGGATATTAGCAAACAAATTGAATTGTTAGCCCAAGTATTGTGCGGGGGGGGGGGCAAACTAAGTAGCCTTACATGCATAACGCGTTGCATAGCAAACCATACAAGCTCTGGCTATTATACACATCTCCCAGCCCCCGAGACGCTAGTGAATGGCGTATGCCGT
>NZ_JAIEFA010000024.1 GCF_029067145.1 Helicobacter sp.
GCAATTGCACAAAGGATAAAAATGAGTATGCAAAATGCAATAAAGTCTATCACCACAACACAAATTTTACGAAAGAAAGGTGTAGAAAAAATCACTATGCTAACAGCTTATGACGCATTAATGGCAAAAATCTTTGATGGTGAAGTGGATATGATTTTGGTAGGGGATAGCTTGCAGATGAGTTTTTTTGGCGAGCAAGATACCTTAAGTAGCACTTTGGATTCTATGATTTATCACACGCAAGCAGTTTGTAATGGAGCAAAAAAAAGCTTAATTGTTTGCGATTTACCCTTTGGAAGCACGACAACATCTCATCTTGCATTGCAATCTGCGATTCGTATTTATAAAGAAACAAAAGCGCAGGCAGTGAAACTAGAAGTTGGCTTTGAGGGCTTAAAAAGCATTGAAATGTTGGTGGAAAATGGAATCGCCGTAATGGCGCATATTGGATTAAAACCGCAATTTGTTCGCAGCGAAGGAGGATATAAAGTGCAGGGCAAAACGCAAGAAAATATAGAATCCCTCATCAGCCTTGCGCAGGATATTGAACGAAGCGGAGCGTTTAGCATTTTGCTAGAAGGGGTAAGGGCAGAGGCTGCCAAACAGATTACACAAAGTGTTAAGATTCCAATTATTGGCATTGGAAGTGGAGTAGATGTAGATGGGCAAGTGTTAGTGTGGAGCGATGCTTTTGGATTTTTTGAGGAGTTTAAACCCAAATTCGTGCGTCAATATCTCAAAGGTGCGGAGTTGTTGCGTCAAGGTGTGCGCGAATATGTTAAAGATGTCAAAAGTGGTCATTTTCCAAGTGAGCAAGAAAGCTATTAGGGGGAATCTTGGAGCGCATTGTAGAGATTGAAAAACTAGCCTTAGAAAAAGAGGAAGACATACGCTTGCGTCCTACTTGTTGGGACGATTATATCGGGCAAGAAAAACTTAAGCGGAATTTGCAGGTTTTTATTACTGCGGCAAAAATGCGTGGGGAGGTGCTAGACCACCTCTTGCTTTTTGGTCCTCCGGGACTTGGCAAGACGACTTTAGCATATATTATTAGCAATCAAATGCAAACTTCTATCAAAGTAACCGCTGCTCCGATGATTGAAAAGGCAGGGGATTTGGCTGCAATTTTGACAAATTTAAGCGAGGGAGAGATTTTATTTATTGATGAGATTCATCGTTTAAGCCCAGCAATTGAGGAGATTTTATATCCCGCAATGGAGGATTTTAGGCTAGATATTATCATCGGTAGCGGACCTGCGGCGCAGACCGTGAAAATTGACTTACCACGATTTACGCTCATAGGAGCAACTACGCGCGCAGGAATGATTAGCAATCCCTTGCGTGATAGATTTGGAATGCAGTTTCGTATGCAGTTTTATGAAAAAGAGGAGTTGGCGCGTATCGTGAGGATTGCCTCAATGAAGTTGCAAAAAGAATGTTCCAATGAGGGGGCGTTAGAGATTGCTAGACGCTCAAGAGGGACGCCTAGAATCGCATTGAGATTGTTAAAGCGCGTAAGGGATTTTGCGGAAGTTGCTCAAGAGGCAATTATTAGCAAAGAGCGCACACAATATGCACTCAATGAACTTGGTGTCAATGAGTATGGATTTGATGAGTTAGACTTGCGATTTTTAAAGATTATTTGTGAGAATCGCGGACGCCCTATCGGACTTAGCACGCTTGCAGCCGCAATGAGTGAGGACGAGGGGACGATTGAAGATGTGATTGAACCTTATTTGCTTGTCAATGGGTATTTAGAGCGCACTGCACGCGGCAGAATCGCAACGCAAAAAACCTATGAATTGTTTTCTTTTAGAGAAGCGGGAAGTTTGTTTTAAGATATGCAAATCATTTTTTAAAACCGCGAATGCTGCGCAATAAATTTTTGTGTTGGATTCTATATTTATTGCAAATATTGATCCATTTTTTGGAAGTTTGCTAACCTAATATCATAGCATTTTGCAATATTGCAATGTTGAAATTCTGCTTAGGTTAAAAGTCCCCTCCCATAACTCAAGAATTAATCAAGTAAAAATAATTCCAAAGGATATTTTTTACCCGAATCCTTCAAATCCAAATATGCACGCACTTTTAAAAGCTCATTTTGAGGGTATGCGTTAAGACGTTCTTTGGCTTCATCAATCATTTCTAACTCTAAAAGCACATAAAAATATGCAATTTCTGCTAGTTCATCTTGGTTTGCAAGATTTTCAAATAAGCCAACCCAAGCCGCAGGCTCATAACATTCTTTTAGTCTTTGAGCCAAGTGCAAATAGTCTTCCTTGCTGTATTTTACTTCTGTGCAAAGTTTGGCAATTTCATCGTTGCTGAAGTTGATTTTGTTTGCATAGCACATTCCTAGCATTTCGTTTGCAAGCTCTTTGTTGAATTTGATTTCGCCAATAAATTGCTTGATTGTTTTTGTTTCTCCCCGATTGAGTAGTTTTTTGAAAGCTTCGCGTTTAGATTCTTCATCGTAGCTTGATTTTTTTAATACCTCTGTGGCAAATTTTTCATCACTATGGATTTGATTCAATATGTTTTGATTCATAAAAGGAGATTTTTCGCCGGGATTGAATTTTTTGAGATTGACATATTCTCCTCTTTTTAAATCACCAAGAAGCTCAATGAGTTCATCTAATCTTGTTTCTCCACTTTTAAGCGCGATTCCCTCTTTGATGTCTAGGGTTAGATTTCCCAATAAAATAGAAAGGCTTTTATAGCGATTCATTGTAGGTTGTTTGAGCGGAACATCTTTGCTAAGGAGTTGGTTTTCTATTTGTTCTAAAAGTATTTTATAGTCGTGTTTGTATTTTGTGCGTTTGCGCCACATACGATAAGAGCCGCCAATTTCTAAAAATATGACGATGAGAAAAAACACGATAACAGGAACAACAAACCATACTGCAACAGGAAGTGTAATACTCTGTGTGCTAAATGGAATCATAAAGGTAAAGCTTGCGCCACTAAGACTATACACATAAAGCCCTAAAAGAACGATAAATACGAATAATGCCACAATGTAATATTTGAATTTCATTTTTGCTCCTTTTCTTTGGAATCTTTTTCAATAATTTTTCGGCATACTATACAATATTTTGCATGTGGTTTTGCTTTTAAACGTTGGATTCCGATTGCTTCATCACACATTTCACAGATTCCATAGATGTCTTTTTCCATTTTTTCTAACGCTTGCTCAATGTATTCTAACTCCAAAAGATGCCTTTGTGAGATAGAGCTATCTAACGTATTTCTAATTTGCATTGCTGCATAATCTACCTCATTAATATGGCTATTTTGAATATGTTCCATTGTTTGTTTGTGTATGGAATTGTTATCCAAAATCGCCTTTTTTCTATCCAATAAAATAGTTTTTAAGTTGTTTAATTCACTTTGACGCATTCTTTTCTCCTATCATTTGTGATATGGGTGGTTATAAATAATACAAAATGCACGATAAATTTGCTCACTTAACACAACTTTAGCAATTTTATGGCTAAAGGTAAGGCTTGAAAGTGAAAGCTGTGTATGGCAAGATTGAATAAAGCTTTTTTCCAATCCATACGCACCCCCGATGAAAAATGCAATATGGCTTCGGTTTTGCAGAGTTTTTGCAAACTCCAAAGAATCCAATGTTTTTGTATTTGGGCTAAGAGCGATTCTGTATTGATTGGGTTTAAAGGTTTTAAGAAATTCTTTTGTGTAGGATTTTTGTGCTTCCTCTGCCTCTTGTTTTTGGCTTGTACTAATGGCTTTGCAAAACAAATTAATAAATTCTAATTTTACGCCAAATTGTCCGCATAGTGCTGCAAACTCTTCGCATAGTTGGTCGCTCAAATCCTTTTGACTTTTGGCAATATAATAAACAATGATTTTAATCATAAGCTTAAAGGATTCTTATTTTTGGATTGCAAATCTTTGAAAAACAATGAGATTTGAAGAGATAATTGGAGGTTTTGTATCATTTAAGATTCTACTTTAAGGTATTTTAATGCTTGGGCAATCGTTTGTTTCATTTCTTTGCGCTGCACAATCATATCAATGAGTCCGTGTTCTAGCAGAAATTCTGCTGTTTGGAATCCTTGTGGTAAATCTGTGCCAATCGTTTGCTTAATCACTCTCGCACCAGCAAATCCTATCATCGCCCCGGGTTCTGCCATAATCAAATCACCCAAAAAGGCAAATGAGGCACTTACACCCCCCATTGTGGGGTCGCTTAATACAGAAATAAAGGGCAAACGCGCTTCACTTAACGCATTGAGTGCCGCAGAAGTTTTTGCCATTTGCATAAGCGAATAAGTAGATTCTTGCATTCTCGCTCCGCCACTTGCGCTGACAATCACTAAACCTTGCTTTTTTTCTATCGCACGATGAATCGCGCGCACGATTTTTTCGCCCTCCACAGACGCAAATGAGCCTCCCATAAAATTAAAATCAAACAGAACAATTTGTGCATTAATGCCATCAATCGTGCATTCTCCGCTAAGAATCGCGCTTGGACGTCCGCATTTTTTGGTGTATTCTTCTATCCGTTTTTTATAGCTTTTTTTATCCACGAAATCTAAGGGATCATTGGGTGCTAAATCTTTGTCAAACTCTACAAAACTTCCTTCATCGCACATTAGCGCAATTCTATCTTCTAAGCCAATACGCATATGGAAATTACATTTAGGGCAGGTGTGGTGTTGGGCAATGATTTCTTTGTAATACATTAACGCATTGCAGCTTGGGCATTTTACCCAATGACTTGGAGCTTCTTGTGGCACGGCTCTATCTTCTTTTTTAAAGTTTTTGAAAAAATCTGCAAATCCCATTTGATTTCCTTAAGACTGAAAATAGTTTTGCGATTCCATATTTTTGGAATGGCATTTTTGCAAATAATAAATTTTGTAAAAGTTTAGATTATATAAAATTATGTGTTAATTTACACTTTAAAAGAAGTAAAAATATGCAGATTTTCACAGGAGATTCAAGCATAACGCTTTATAATACACAATTTGATGAATCTTACCATAATGCCAAAGATGGTGCATTGCAAGAAACCTTGCACAAACATATTTTACCTGCACTCTCTTGGTGCGCAAAAGAACCGATTTTGTATGTGCTTGATATGTGTTTTGGACTTGGATTTAACACGCTTTGTCTAGCATATATGGCGCGTTTGCAGGGATTTAAGGGTAAGATTGTGATTCACTCTCCCGAATTAGATTCTGCCCTTTTGCCTAAACTCTTAAATCACCCTTATCCAAAGGAGTTAGAATCCGAACGAGCCATTTTAGAATCCCTAGTAACTACGCATTATTACAAAAGGCAAAATCTTGAGATTATTTTGCACTTGGGCGAGGCAAGGGAGATTTTAAAAAGTTTTTTGCTCCCCAATCCTCTTAAGATTCCCTTTCATTGCATTTTTCAAGACCCCTTTAGTCCTGCAAAGAATCGCAGTTTATGGACTTACGAATATTTCAAGATGCTTTATAAAATCAGTGCGGAAAATGTTATTCTCACGACTTATAGTCATCATTCAAGTATGCTGTATTCTGCGTTTCTTGCTGGTTTTTATGCTTATAAATTGCAGCAAAAGTGCGTGCGCGATTCTATTGTTTTTACCAAAACACAAGAGATTCCTACTTTGGCATTAGAAAATGTTTTGCAAATTATTCCTGTGAATCTTGTACACAAAATCAAAACAAACCCGAATCTTTGGGGGTTGTATGATGAGTAAAATTTGTTTTTGGATTGGGATTTGATAGCATATTTTTTATTTGCAGGTGTTATGCTTGCGATTTATTTGCGTCCTTTTGGGATTCCGATATGGCTAGTAAGCGTATTTGGAGCATTGTTTGCTTTGGTATTTGGAATCGTAAATTTGCGTGATGTGTGGTTTGTTTGGGTAATGGTTTGGGATTCTACATTGGTTTTGGTGGGGCTGATTGTTTTGAGCCTTGCGCTAGAGCGCATTTTGTTTTTTGACTTTTTGGCATATCGTATTTTATGTCTTGCGGGAGTGCGAGAGAGGGATAAAGAATCGGGCGGAGAGGGATTTTATTGCTCACGCGGAAAG
>NZ_JAIEFA010000025.1 GCF_029067145.1 Helicobacter sp.
GAAGTATATTGTTAAAATTTTTTCTCCCCAAAGCAAGAAAAAAGAGCGGTTTATAAAATCTTTTTTCAAGGGCGATTATTATTTAAATTTATTAAAAGAAACACAACGCATTCGCGGTGATGGTTTTGTAGGTGTAAATGATTTTTATCTTTTAGCGGAGAAAAAAGTTTTTAATTATTCTAATATTTTTATAATGATTTTGGAGTATATTGAAAGAGAATGTATTTCCAATATTATTTTGAATGATGAGATAAAAACCAAGATTAAAGCTAAAGTAGAGGAATTGCATCGTCATAATATGGTAATGGGGGATATTCAAACAAGTAATTTTATTTTATCTCACGGAGAGATAAGAATCATTGACTGCTCGGGCAAATATCCTAATGCTTATCGCAAAGCAGAGGATAGATTCAATTTATGGAATCGCTTAGGGATTGCTCCAACTACAACAGATTTTTATTGTTTTCTTGTTTCCTATGAGAAATTTTTAAAGCAGCAAATAAGGTTATTGAAAAGAAAAATTTTATACAAAATCAATCCTTTACACTTGGCAAAATAGAATCTCTTTTGAAATATTAAATATTTTTAATCTTTTATGAAAATTTATTAAAAATAGCTAAAATTATGTTACAATGTCGCTAATTTTTAATTTAAGAATAAGGAAAAAGGAATGCGAATTTTAATCGTTGAAGATGAAATCAGTCTTAATAAGACAATCACAGAAGGTTTGAATGAATTTAATTATCAAACCGATGTGGCAGAAAATTTAAAAGACGGAGAATATTATATCAGCATTCGTAATTATGATTTAGTGCTTGCAGATTGGATGTTGCCTGATGGTAGCGGACTTGAAATTATTAATCAAGTAAAGAATAAATCTCCACGCACTGCCGTTGTAATTATTTCTGCACGTGATGATGCAGAAAGTGAAGTGGAAGCACTGCGAGCTGGAGCAGATGATTTTTTAGCTAAGCCTTTTGATTTTAATGTATTGGTTGCAAGAATTGAAGCTCGTTTGCGTTTTGGTGGAACAAATTTGATTGAAATTGAAGATTTAGTGATTAATCCTGATGAAGAAAAAATAACTTATAAAAATCAAGAGATTGAACTAAAAGGCAAACCTTTTGAAGTGCTGACACATCTTGCGCGCCATCGCGACCAAATTGTCTCAAAAGAGCAGTTGTTAGATGCGATTTGGGAAGAGCCAGAGCTTGTAACCCCTAATGTTATTGAAGTCGCGATTAATCAAATCCGCCAAAAAATGGACAAACCGCTTAATATTGCTACAATTGAAACAGTAAGACGAAGAGGTTACAGATTTTGCTATCCAAAAGGAGTATAAGAGGAGATTATACTAAACAAATCACAATCTCTTTTATCGCCCTTTTGGCGATATTTTCTGCCGCACTTTATGCGTATCTTTATTTTAATACCTATGGAAACATTAAACAGAGCCTCCAAAATCAATTAAATCATATTTTTAAAAACAATATCAATTATAATGTTGGACAAAATTTTTATGTGCAAAATCTTAATCCGCTCCAAAAAGAAACTTGGCTCATTGAGGTTTTAGACAAAAAGATTCATCAAAATTTTTATACAAAAATAGAATCTCAAGGGAATATTTATTATTCTATCTCCTCTCCTTATAGAGCAAATAAAACACTGAAAATCACAAAGGATATTACGCAAGAAGTTGGTTTTTTGGATTCCCTCTTGCGCAGCATTATCTTGGTGATTTTTTTTGCTTTGATTTTGATTCAGCTTTTTGCGCTTGCTTTTTCAAATATTCTTTATAAGCCTATACAGAATCTTTCTACTACGCTTAGCAAACTCAAAGAACACGATTTGGAATCTCTTAATGGAGAAAATTTGCCGCTAGAATTTCACCCCTTAGTGCTTTCTATCAATAATCTTTTGGATAGAATTAAAAGTTATTTTGGAGGGCAAAAACAGCTATTTATTGGAATAGCACACGAGCTTAAAACTCCCTTGGCGGTGATTAAAACCAAATGTGAAGTAACACTCATTAAAGAAAGAGAGAAAGAAGTATATATTAATGCTTTAAAAGAAAATATTCAAAGTATTAATGAAATGAATGCAATCATTAAAACCTTGCTTGATTTGGGGAGACAAGAAAGTGCGCAGTTTGAGAAATCTAGCCTTGTAGATATTCATAAGATTCTACAAAATATCGCGGATAATTTCCAAATTCTTAGTAAAAAAGAAAATAAACAATTTATTTGCAAACTTGAAACAGGGGAACTCTTGGTTACGATAAAGCCCACTCTTTTGACGCAAATTGTGCAGAATTTTTTACAAAATGCGTTTAAATTTACCCCTAAGGGAAAAAGTGTTTTAATGACAAGCCAAATTGTTCATCAAGAAATTTTAAGAATCGTGGTAATGGACGAGGGTTGCGGGATTGATTCTGAATTAGAAGATATTTACGCGCCTTTTAAACGCGCGGGAAACAAGAGTGGTGCAGGGCTTGGGTTGTTTCTTGCAAAGAATGCAGCCAATGCTTTAGGCGGGAGCATTTCTCTACAAAATCGTTTGGATACCAATGGCACGATTGCGACTTTTGAACTAAAAATCTCAAATCTAATAAAATAAGGAACAAAATTTGCTGAAACTCTGAATAAAGGAGTTTTTATGCAAAGGTTGATTTGGATTCTATTGATTTTTATAAATTTTAGCTTTGCCTTGCCACAAGTGGAATTTAAAAACTCGTGCGTCCCTTTAGCCCAATTTTCAGAATCACAAAAGCAAGTTTTGTTACGCTCCTATCTTGCGGGCGAACAAGATGGTTTTGGTTTGACGCTTGCGGCGATTGCTTGGCAGGAATCTTGCGCGGGTGTTTATAAAATGAACTTCCAAGACCCAAGTGCCGGAAATTTTCACGCTTATATTCCTGGCGTGATTAATCGTTATCCGCAACTTAAACAAAATGGTTTTACTCAAAATATGGTAGGTGCAATGTTGGTTGAAAACGATGCTTTTGCAGAACAGATTGCAATCACAGAGCTGAAGTATTGGCAAAAAGAACATAAAGGAAATTGGAAAAATATCATTAAATCTTACAACAAAGGATATAGTTGGCAGAAAAATGAGCAAGCAAATTTACAGGCTGAAAAATATTATCAAGAAGTTGCCTTTCGCGTAAAACAATTAGAATCTTATTTTAAAGGCAAAGAAGCGCAGGAGGATAGATTCAAAATTTCGGACAATACTCAAGCAACGCAGTCAAAAACTTTGGAATCCCAAAAGATGGCAAAACATTCTCAACCCACTCCCTCATTGGAATCACAGGGTTATTATGCTTATGGAGAAGATTCTGTGAGTTATGATTCTACGCTTTTGCCAATCTATCAAGTGGGCAATGAGTTTGCCGCTCCCTTTAAACCTAAAAAGACTATTATCAAAGAGTTTGATTTGATTGAAATTTATTAAAATTAAATATAAATTCGCTACCATTCTTGTTTTTATTAAAATTTAGCAAGGAAGTGTATGCGAATAATTTTTATGGGAACGCCAGATTATGCGGCAATTATTTTGGAATCTCTATTGGCGCATTATGAAGTGTGTGCATTGGTGTGTCAAGAGGATAAAAAAGCAGGAAGAAATCTGCATTTGCAAATGCCTGCAACGAAAAGATTGTTGTTACAAAAGGATTCTGGGATTCCAATCTTGCAACCTGATAAATTAGATGATGACTTTGCGGAGACACTCAAAAACTTTGCCTGTGATAAAATCATCGTCGCAGCTTATGGCAAGATTCTCCCTCAAAAGATTCTAAATCTTGCGCCTTGTATTAATCTGCACGCTTCCATTTTGCCACAATTTCGCGGTGCAAGCCCGATTCAGCAAAGTATTTTAAAAGATGAAAAATATTTTGGTGTTACTGCAATGCAGATGAGTGAGGGATTGGATTGTGGAGATATTTTAGGTTTTAAAGTTTTTCAAAACTCTCTTCAAAACGCCAGAGAATTGTTTGTAGAGCTTGCAAAGGTTGCCGCAGATTTGATATTGGAATACCTAGAAAGATGGGAATCTATAATGCCCTTGGAGCAAATTGGTGCAGATGTAAGTTATTGTAAAAAAATCAAAAAAGAATGCGGAGAAATCCTCTTTGATAATGCAGATTCTTTGGCTAGAAAAGCGCGTGCTTATGAGGGGTGGCCAGAGATTTATTTGCCAAGTGGATTGAAATTAAAAGGAATCAAAATTGCGGAATCTGTTAGCGAAAATATGGAGGGAGAGATTCTGCAAATCACAAAGGAACAAATAAGGGTAGGGTGCAAGATAGGAAGCATTTGGATAGAATCTCTGCAAGCACCTTCAAAAAAGGCTATGAGTGCCTATCAATATTTACAAGGAAAGCGTCTAAAAATAGGCGATATTTTGGAATAAATGCAGATTTTAGAATTTGATTGCATAGAATCTACACAAATTTTTTTGAATGAGGGAATCCGTAAGGGTGAATTGAAACCACCTATTATGGTAATCGCAAAGAGGCAAAGCGGCGGGATTGGTAGTCGGGGGAATCTTTGGGAAAATGTCAAAGAGGGGTTATACTTTTCTTTTGCGCTTCCAATGGAGACATTGCCGCTAGATTTGCCTTTGGAATCTATTTCAATTTATATGGGATTTGTTTTTAAAGAAGTGTTGCAAGAAAAGGGGTCGCAAGTTTGGCTAAAATGGCCTAACGATTTGTATATAGACAAGCAAAAAGTAGGAGGAGTTTTGTGTTCAAAGCTAAGAGACATAATGATTTGTGGAATCGGGTTGAATTTGGAGGTTGCAAGCCAAGAATTTGGCGGATTGGACATAAAAATTTCTAAAGAAAGAGTTTTAGAATCTTTTATAGAGAGATTGGAAAACGACAAAAAAAAATCTAGTTGGAAGCAAATTTTTAGTAAATATTCGCTAGAATTTACAAATAATTTTAATCATACTTTTCATTACAACGGAAAACTTATCCCTCTTTGCAATGCTTTGCTTTGTGAAGATGGTGCGATTCTTATTGAGGGTGAAAAGATTTATAGTTTGAGATAGTGGAGCAAAAGAATGTGTGAAGTGATTTGTATCGCAAATCAAAAGGGTGGAGTAGGCAAGACAACAACCGCTGTAAATCTTGCTGCTTCGCTCGCAGTGGAAGAAAAAAAGGTGCTTTTAGTGGATGTTGATCCACAAGCAAACGCTACAACAAGTTTGGGATTCCATCGTAATAGCATTGAGTTTAATATTTATCATGTTTTAATTGGAACAAAGAAGATTTCACAAATCATTCAAAAAACTTCAATTCCTACTCTTTATTTAGCACCTTCAAATATTGGTTTAGTTGGAATTGAAAAAGAATTTTATAGTCAAAAACGCAATGGACGTGAATTGATTTTGAAAAAGAAAATTGAAGATGTAATGGATAGTTATGATTATGTTATCATAGATTCTCCACCAGCACTTGGACCATTGACAATCAATGCATTAAGTGCAGCGCACTCTGTCATTATTCCGATTCAGTGTGAGTTTTTTGCGTTGGAGGGTTTAGCGCAATTACTAAATACAATCAAATTGTTGAGAAAAGAAATTAATCCTACTTTGGAAATTAAAGGATTGTTGCCTACAATGTATAGTGCGCAAAATAATCTTTCTCGTCAAGTTTATGCGGATTTGTTACAGCATTTCAATGGGCAACTCATTAAAGAAGATGATTCTAAAGACGCGATTGCGATTCCTAGAAATATCAAACTTGCGGAATCTCCAAGTTTTGGAAAGCCTGTAATTTTGTATGATGTGCGCTCACAGGGAAATATTGCATATCAAAGTTTGGCACGAGCAATCTTAGAAAAGAGGGCTTAATGGCAAAAAAAAATGTAGGCTTAGGACGCGGATTAAGTGCTATATTGGGTGAAGTGGAGGAAGCCTATCAAAATGCTTCAAGCGATAATTCTGGATTGGTAGTAGAGATTGATATAGATAAAATTAAGCCTAATCCATTGCAGCCACGCAAGGTTTTTGATGCCACTAGTCTGCAAGAGCTTGCTGCTTCCATTGAGGAGCATGGTTTATTGCAACCCATTTTAGTTTATGAGGATATCAAATCCCCAGATTATTATTTCTTGATTGCGGGCGAACGTAGATTGCGTGCAAGCAAATTGGCAAAAAAAGACAGCATTAAAGCTATTATTGTAGATGTGCAAGAAGAAAAGTTACGCGAATTGGCTTTGATTGAAAATATCCAAAGAGAGGATTTGAATCCCATTGACCTTGCGCAATCTTATAGGGAATTAATTGAAGATTATGGAATTACGCACGAAGAGGTTGCAAGACGACTTTCAAAATCTCGTGCGCAAATTACAAATACTTTGCGTCTTTTAGAATTAGGTGAAGAAGTGCAGAATTTGATTTTGGAAAATAAAATCTCTCAAGGACACGCAAAAGTACTTGTAACACTACCAAAAGAACAGCAAACATTGATTGCAAATTCTATTATAGGGCAAAAACTAAGCGTGCATGAGACGGAAAAGATTGCCAAAAAATTTAAAGAAGAAGCAAAGAATATCAAAGATTTTAAACAAGTAAAAGATTTAAGGGTAGTAAATGCTCTTAATTCTGATTCTATCTCTCAACTTAAAAAGATTTGTAAGTCATTGCAGTCAAAATCTATTAATGCGAGTTTGTTAAAAAATAAGCTAATTGTAGAGTTTGGTAACGATGAGGAGGTAGAAAAGTTTAGCAAAATTTTACCGAATCATAGTTTTTAAGAAAAACTTAGAAAAAGTCGTGGTAAAATAAAATATATTTTAGATAAAAAGAAAGGAGTGCAAATGACTATTATCCCAACTCCTTGGGTAATGGCACTAGTTTTTGTCATTTTTCTTGTATTGGTATATTTGCTTAATCGCATACTCTATAAGCCTTTGCTTAGTTTTATGGATACGCGTGATGCTTCTATTAAGAAAGATGGCGAAGGAATAGAGGGCAATACAGCAGATATTAAGGCTTTGCAAAAAGAGGCGAATGAAATCTTGCAAAATGCTAGAGCTGAAGCGGCTTTGATTAAAAACAAAGCGCAAGACAGCGCAAAGCAAACCGCTGAAATGAAAATTTCTCAAAAGAAAGATGAATTAGCTCAAAAATATAGTGCATTTGTTGTAGGTTTGGAAGAGGAAAAAGCTAGATTAAAAGCTTCTTTAGAATCCGAGATTCCGCTTTTTAAAGAAAGCTTAAAAGTTAAGCTTGAAAAGCTATAAAAAGGAGCAGATAGTGAGAACAAATGTTTATTGGTTGGCTTTATTGTTTGCGCCGGGAATACTCTTTGCAGCAGGAGGGAGTGGAGAATATGATATAATTGAAAGGACAATCAATTTTGTTATTTTCTTTGCGTTAGTCTATTATTTTGCAGCAAATGCAATTAAAGATGCTTTTAAAGCTCGTAGAGATGGTATTGCAAGCTCTCTAGCTAAGATTCAAGAGAAATTGCAGGATTCTAAAAAAGCAAAACAAAAAGCACTAAATCAGTTAGAAGAAGCAAAAAAAACTGCAAAAGATATTGTAGAATCTGCGCATAAAGAATCTGCAATTATTGTGCAAAAAATTGAAGAAAACACAAAGAATGAGCTTGAGAATTTGGTGCGTCAATACAATGACCATATTGCGTTTGAACAAAGAAAAGCCGAAAAGTTGATTGTAGATGAAATTTTATCTGAATTCTTGAATAAAGATTCTATTGCTTTAAGCAAAGATGTTTTAATGCAATCTTTACTCAAAAAGGCGGCGTAAATGAAAGATTTAATTGCAAAACGATATATTAAAGCATTGGCTAAAACTGCTTCCGAAGCTGAATTAAGAGAGATTGTAGAATCTCTAGGGAAACTTGCTGGGGCTTATAAGGTTGCAAAATTTAGAGAAATTGTAGAATCCCCATATGTTGAACAAAAGCAAAAAACTGAATTTGTTCTGCAAAATATTTTAGATAATGATTTCAATGTAAAATTTTCTAATTTTATTAAAATTTTAGCAGAGCATAAGCGGTTAGATTTATTTGAGGAGCTTTATAGAGAATTAACTTCTTATTTGGCTACTCTAAATAAAGAATACATTGCGCAACTTATTGTAAGTGAGAGCTACGATGAAGCAAAATTAAAAGAGATTCAGGATAAATTTAGTAAAAAACTTGGTGTCAATCTTTTGTTAAAGCAGCAAATTGTAGCAAATGCTGGAATCAGATTAGTGGTGGAAGATTTAGGTGTTGAAGTTTCTTTTTCTCAAGAGAAATTTGCAAGTGATTTGAGAAATCATATTTTAAAAGCATTTTAATTTTAAATAAGGAGTAATAGTGGTAGCAAAGTTACAAGCAGATGAAATTAGTTCAATCATCAAAGAAAGAATTGATAATTTTGAACTTGATTTAAATATCGCCGAAACAGGTAAAGTGATTGCGTATGCTGATGGTGTTGCAAAAGTTTATGGGCTAAAAAATGCAATGAGCTATGAGATGGTTGAGTTTGAAACAGGCGATAAAGGTTTGGCATCAAGCTTAGAAGAAGGTAGCGTAGGTGTCGTTGTCTTAGGAGCTGGCAAAGAAATCAAAGAAGGTTCTTCCGTTAAGCGTCTTGGTAAGCTTTTGCGTGTTCCTGTGGGTGATGGACTAATGGGGCGCGTTGTTAATGCTCTTGGTGAGCCAATTGATGGTAAAGGTGCGATTGATGCGAAAGAATATCGCTTTATGGAAGAAAAAGCGCCCGGAATTATGGCTAGGAAATCAGTGCATGAGCCACTTCAAACAGGTCTAAAAGCAATTGATGCACTCGTTCCAATTGGGCGCGGACAAAGAGAGTTAATTATTGGTGATAGACAAACAGGTAAAACAACGGTTGCAATTGATACAATTATTAATCAAAAAGGACAAGATGTTGTTTGTATTTATGTTGCAATTGGTCAGAAAGAATCCACAATTGCGCAAGTGGTTAGAAAATTGGAAGAACATGGTGCAATGGAATATACCATCATTGTTAATGCACCTGCTTCTGATTCTGCTGCAATGCAATATCTAGCTCCTTATGCTGGTGTAACAATGGGTGAGTATTTTAGAGATAATGGAAGACACGCGTTAATTGTTTATGATGATTTGAGTAAGCACGCTGTTGCTTATCGTGAAATGTCTTTGATTCTTAGACGTCCTCCGGGTCGTGAAGCATTCCCAGGTGATGTATTTTACTTGCACTCAAGATTATTGGAGCGCGCAGCAAAAGTGAGTGATGACCTTGGAGCTGGTTCGCTTACTGCATTGCCAATTATTGAAACACAAGCGGGAGACGTAGCAGCATATATTCCAACAAATGTTATTTCTATTACAGATGGTCAAATCTTTTTAGAAACAGATTTGTTTAACTCTGGGATTCGTCCTGCAATCAATGTTGGTTTATCTGTTTCACGCGTAGGTGGTGCAGCACAGATTAAAGCTACAAAACAAGTTTCAGGAACTTTAAGACTTGATTTGGCTCAATATCGTGAATTGCAAGCGTTTGCGCAGTTTGCTTCTGATTTAGACGAATCAAGTAGAAAACAATTGGATAGGGGTCAAAGAATGGTTGAAGTATTGAAACAACCTCCTTATTCTCCTCTACCAATTGAACGTCAAGTGGTAATTATTTTTGCTGGTGCAAGAGGTTATATGGATGATATAGCAACAGCGAATATTACAAAATTTGAAGCTGATTTATATCCATTCTTAGAGGCTAAATATCCACAAATTTTTGAAGATATTCGCTCTAAAAAAATGTTAGATAAAGATATTGAAGAAACTCTTTGTAAAGCATTAGAAGAATTTAAATCAAGTTTTGCGGTGTAAAATAGGGAGTTTGTTATGGGAAACAACCTAAAAGATATTAGAAAACAGATTTCAAGCGTTTTAAATACTCAAAAAACTACGCGCGCAATGAAGCTTGTTTCTACTTCTAAGCTTAAAAAAGCCGATGAAATGGCGAGACGTTCTAAAATGTATGCAAATAAAATTGTAGAGGTCTTGTCAGAAATTAAGTCAAAAGTTGCAAGTGGCGAGAATGTTCAGGATAATCCTTACTTTAGCACAGGTAATGAGGAATCCAAAATTGTAGATATTGTACTTGTTACAGCCGATAAAGGTTTGTGCGGTGGATTCAATATCAATACAATTAAAGAAGTCAATCGAATTATTGCAGAACACAAAGTCAAAAATATGAAAGTGCGTTTGCGCGTCATTGGCAAAAAAGCAGTAGAGTATTATAAATTTAATGAAATTGAAGTGTTAGATAGTGTAGTGGGATTGAGTGCTACACCGCAATATGCTCAAGCAGCAGAGTTTATCAATAAGGCAGTAGCAGACTATCTTAGCGGTATTACTTCCAAAGTGATTTTGGTTCATAATGGATTTAAGAATATGATTTCACAAGAGATGAAAGTTTCTCAACTTTTACCTATTGAAGGCATTGTTTTGCCAGAAGAATGTTCTTCTATCTTGGAGGTAGAGCCAAATGAACAGGAAAATGAGATTCTGCACGAATTGGCAAATAAATATGTAGAGTTTAGTATGTATTATGCGCTTGTAGATTCCTTGGCAGCAGAACACAGCGCGCGTATGCAGGCAATGGACGCGGCAACAAATAATGCAGGAGAGATGGCGAGAACTCTTACAATTGCCTATAATAAAGCAAGACAACAAGCAATTACGACAGAGTTAGTTGAAATTAATACTGGCGTTGAGTCAATGAAATAAGGAGTATATTAAATGTCAGAAAATATGGTAGGAAAAATCATTCAAGTAATGGGTCCTGTTGTAGATGTAGATTTTGATTCTTATCTACCAGCAATCAATGAGGCGTTAGATATTGATTTCGCAGTAGATGGACGGAATCACAAATTAGTTTTAGAAGTTGCAGCACATATTGGAGATAATAGAGTGCGTGCAATTGCTATGGATATGACAGAAGGACTTACAAGAGGTGAGAAAGTTGTTGCAAGAGGTAATCCTATTACTGTGCCAGTAGGTGAGCAGGTTTTAGGAAGAATTTTCAATGTAATTGGTGAAGTAGTAGATGGTGGAGAAGAGCTAAAAAATCCTGAAAAATGGTCTATCCACAGAACAGCTCCAAGTTTTGAAGACCAAAGCACAAAAACAGAAATGTTTGAAACAGGCATCAAAGTAGTTGATTTGCTTGCCCCTTATTCCAAAGGTGGTAAAGTTGGACTTTTTGGTGGTGCAGGTGTTGGTAAAACCGTCGTTATTATGGAGTTGATTCACAATGTTGCTTTTAAACATAGTGGTTATTCTGTATTTGCAGGTGTTGGTGAAAGAACACGTGAAGGGAACGATCTTTATCACGAAATGAAAGAATCTGGGGTTTTGGATAAAGTTGCCTTGTGCTATGGTCAGATGAATGAACCACCTGGTGCAAGAAATAGAATTGCATTTACAGGTTTAACAATGGCAGAGTATTTCCGTGATGAGAAAGGACTAGATGTTCTTATGTTCATTGACAATATTTTCCGTTATGCGCAAAGTGGTTCAGAAATGTCAGCACTTCTTGGTAGAATCCCTTCTGCTGTTGGTTACCAACCTACATTGGCAAGTGAAATGGGCAAATTGCAAGAGCGTATTACTTCTACTAAAAAAGGTTCTATTACTTCTGTTCAAGCAGTTTATGTGCCAGCAGATGACTTGACTGACCCAGCACCAGCTTCTGTATTTGCTCACCTTGATGCAACAACGGTATTAAATAGAAAGATTGCCGAAAAAGGAATTTATCCTGCGGTAGACCCATTGGATTCTACTTCTAGGATTCTTGACCCTCAAGTGGTTGGTGAAGAACATTATAAAGTTGCAACGAGTGTGCAACAAGTGCTTCAAAAATATAAAGACTTGCAAGATATTATTGCTATTTTGGGTATGGATGAACTTTCAGAGGAGGACAAAAAAGTCGTTGAAAGAGCAAGAAAGATTGAAAAGTTCCTCTCTCAACCATTCTTTGTTGCAGAAGTATTTACAGGAAGTCCGGGTAAATATGTTACTCTTCAAGAAACATTGGAAGGCTTTAAAGGTATCTTAGAAGGCAAATATGATCATATTCCAGAAAATGCTTTTTATATGGTTGGCAACATTAATGAGGTCCTTGAAAAAGCGGAGAAAATGAAAGCTAGCGCCTAAGGAGCTTTGATGGAAACCTTAAAATTAGATATTGTTACTCCAGAAGGCAAGATTTTTTCCAATGATGTTAAAAGTGTTACACTTCCTGGTAGTGAGGGAGAGTTTGGTGTTTTGCCAGGACACGTTGGAGTTGTAACTACGCTTGGTGCAGGTGTAATTGAAATTGAAAAGAAAGACAACAAAAAAGAAATTGTTGCGATTAATTGGGGTTATGCAAAGGTAGATGAAAAAAGTGTTGATGTCTTAGTTGAAGGAGCGGTAGATATTAACGGAAATAGTGAAGGTGAAATTGCACAAGCAATTGCAAATGCGAAAAAACTCTTGGAAGAATCAACAGACAATAATGTTGCGGTTTCAATGGTGGTTTCTCGCATTGAAAATACTGCAAAGAGTTCTCTGTGAATCTAACTACTTTGCTAAATGACTATGGTGTTACAGCCATAGTTGTTTTGGCTTGGCTCTCTTTATATTTTGTGTTAGTGATTTGGACTTTTGTTTATCGTTATCTTGTGCTAAATATGGCATTAAATAATGAAAAAAAATGTCTTGAAGTTTTATTGAGTGGGCGCAATGCCTTACCGAAAAATTCGCTTTTGGGTTCTAATCTCATTGGAATTGATAAAAAATTAACAGAACCGATGTTGCAATATTCGCTTGACAAAGCCATTAAAGATGCAACGATTGGCTTAACCTTTCTTGGAATCGTAGCTTCTACTGCGCCTTTTATTGGATTATTTGGCACGGTGGTTGAAATTTTAGAAGCTTTTTCTAAGCTAGGAACAAACTCCAAAGCAACTTTAGATGTGATAGCCCCAGTAATTTCTAAAGCACTTGTTGCAACTGCTGCTGGGATTTTGACTGCAGTTCCAGCTTATTCCTTTAATTTATTTTTAAAACGCAAAGTCTTTGAATTGAACACTTATTTGCAATTACAAATTAATGTATTAATTTCTCCAAAAACAAATTTATAAGCTTATAGGGCAGAAAGTGAAAACGCATTATAATTGGGACGAAACGCCAGATTTAAATATTACGCCATTGGTAGATATTATGCTTGTGCTTTTGGCTATTCTTATGGTAACCGCTCCTGTGATTGTTTATCAAGAGGAGATTGCTTTGCCACAAGGCTCAAAAAGTGCAAAAATGCAAGAGGATTCTAAAATTGAAATTCGTATGGATTTGAAACGCAATATTTATCTTAAAGATGATATTTTGACTTTTGATAGTTTTCCAGACGCATTTATTATGTTTGCAAATGCCTATGATAAGAATACACAAGTTTATATCAGAGCGGATAAGAATCTTAAATATGATGATGTGATTTATGTATTAAAAATTGCAAAACAAACAGGCTTTACAAGGGTTTCACTCGTTACTGATGGCTAGAATCATTTTATTTTTCGTAAGCGGTGGAATCGCTATTTTCAGCTATGCACTAATAATTGTATTCTTAATATGGCAGTTTAGTGTCGTGCAAAAATCGCCCAAAGCCTATACCACTTACAAAGAAACAACTTTTAGCATTGATTTAATTGAAGAGACAAAACCAAAACCTATTATCAAAGTTGCCCAAAAAAAAGTTGAAAAAAAAGTTGAAAATATTCCAATCAAAAAAGAAAGTGCTTCTAGGAGCGCAAATGTCGGTGTGGGAATTAATGAGCTTTTTAAACAAGTGGATTCCAAAATGCCTGTTAAAAAGGAAGCATTAAAACCTCAAAGTCAAAACGATAAAGTTGCGAAAAAGAAAAAGGCAAATGAAACTTCTCAAAGTGAGGAATTGAGTAATGAGCTAGAAAAGATTCTATCCAACCTAGATACTCAAAAAACTTTAAGTTTTGTTACTCCTAAGGGTGAATATGATGAGTTTTATGCTAAAGTGCAAGAAATTTTAGCACAGAATTGGAATCCCATTCGCACTTTGCAAGAACATAAGGCAGAGGTGCAAATTACCATTAATTCGCTAGGACAACTTTCTTATTCTATTATTCAATTATCAGGGAATTTGGATTTTGATAAAGCATTGCAAGAGTTTTTGGATATAATGCGCACGCAAGAATTTCCACGCTTTGAAGGTGGAGCTCAAACCAAAATAATGGTAACTTTTAAAACCGAGGTGTAAGATGAAAAAAATCTATCTTTTGTTGTTTTGTATCAGTTTTGCATTTGCAGAGCCGATTGATGCGACACTAGAAGTTGTAAAGAAGTTTGGGAATCTCCCTAATATTTTAGTTCAAAATACAGGCAAGGATTATTCGCAAAGGGAATATAGTCAAAGAATCTTTAAAATGTTAATTGCGGATTTAAAGGTTACGGGACATTTTGCCACACAGGAATCCCCAGAAGTTGTTTCTAGTGCAATGGTGCTTAATTTTGATGAATATCGTAAAAACAAAATTGACCTTATTGCGCGCGTAAATGCAGAAATAACCAAAGAAAATTTGGAGGCAAGATTACAACTTTATGACGCAAATACAGGTTTGTTGGCTCTAAGTAAAGAATATAGAAGTGCAAATGCAGAATCTTATCCTTTTTTGGCGCATAAAATGGCGATAGATATTAATGGCTACATTAAAGCCCCAAAAGTGGATTGGATGGAAAGAATGGTGATTTTGTCGCATTATACTAAGCCCGGAGAAAGCGAGATTCTAACTAGTGATTACACACTTACCTATAAAAAACAATTAATTAGTGGAGGATTAAATATTTTTCCTAAATGGGCAAACGAATCGCAAACCGCTTTTTATTACACAAAATACCTAGACAAACCCACACTTTTTAAATTTGATTTAACCAATGGACAAAATCATAAAATTTTAGAAAGTAATGGTATGTTGGTTGCTTCAGATGTTAGTAGCGATTCTACTAAACTGCTTCTTACAATGGCTCCAGACGAACAAGCGGATATTTTTCTTTATGATGTGCCAAGCAAACAAATTACCAAGCTTACCAAATACAGTGGTATTGATGTAAGTGGAAATTTCATAGAAGATGAAAAACGGGTGATGTTTATTTCTGACAGATTGGGCTATCCCAATGTTTTTGCGATTCCGCTTAGCGGAGAGGTAAGCGGAGCAGTAGAGCAAATGGTTTATCACGGACGCAATAATAATGCAGCAAGTGCATATGGCAATTACATTGTTTATTCTAGTCGCGAAACAAGTGATGAGTTTAACCGCAATACTTTTAATCTCTATTTAGTCTCTACAAAAAGCGATTTTATTCGTCGTTTAAGCGCAAATGGAGTGAATCAGCTGCCACGTTTTTCTAAAGATGGTGAAACGATTATGTATATCAAACACGAGGGAAATCAAAGTGCATTAGGTATTATCCGTTTAAATTATAATAAAACCCTGCTTTTTCCTCTAAGTGGTAGCACAATTCAGTCTATGGATTGGTAAAGAAAAGTTTTTATACCAAATTACATTTTTTTTGGTATAATGTCGCGTTTTTAATTAAAATCAGGGAGCAGAAATGAAAAAATTTCTAGTTTTAGGCTCATTAGCAGCCGTATTATTGGTAACAGGTTGTAGCAACAAAAGCAATGTAGAATCTGACGCAAATGCTCAGAGTGGCAGATATTATGGAAGTGATGGAAGCGGTTATGACTACAATAGAGACAATTTTGTCAATCTTGAAGAAAGAATCAACTATGTAGAAGATGGCTTGAGAAATGTATTTTTCAATTTTGACCAATTCACAATACGTCCAGATATGCAAGCTGTGGTAGAAAGAGACGCTAAAATCTTAACTTCCATTTCAGCAGGAACATTAAATGTTAGAGTTGAGGGAAATACAGACGAATGGGGAACTGACGAATACAATTACGCGTTAGGGCTTAAAAGAGCAGTTGCTGTGAAAAATGCGCTAGTTTCTCAAGGTGTTGAAGCAAGCAAAACAACACTTGTAAGCTATGGCGAAAGCAAGCCAACTTGCACCGCTAAAACAAGAGAGTGCTGGGCTGAAAATAGAAAAGTAACATTTAAAATGTTGCCATAAGGTCTTATGTTGCAAAAATTAATTGCTTCAAGCTTATTTCTCGCAAGTTTGTTGTTCGGGCAAGAACCATCGGCTTTTAATGCTGGTGGTAGCACGCCGCCAAAGAGTGAATCTCAAATCATTAATGAAAAACTTTTTAATCTTTCTAATAGAGTTCAGGCGATAGAAGAATCTCAAGAGGGTTTAAAAAGTATTTTTGAAGGGCAAATACAAAGAATACAAAATCTTACTAGCAAAATTGATTTAGTTCAAGGTGAAAGTAACGCCACATCTACGGATATTAAAAAGCACGTGGATTCTAATTTTGCATTGCAAAATGAAAATATTGACAAATTAAAAAATAGCATTTCTGCCTTGGGTGCTTTGATTCAAAAGACAAATACCCAAATGCAAAATGAAATCAACACGCTAAAAGAGCAAATCATTGCCTTAGAGAAAAAAAATTCGGTTAAAGAATCTCAAGCAAATCATTCTGCGACCAAAGAAGCACTAAAAGAGACAGAGGATTCTAAAGAAATAGTTGCAACGAATGCGAAAATCAATGCAGTGATTGCAAATTTAGAGAGCAACAGCACGCAAGTAAAGCCTTTGGAAACAGAAAATATTCAAAAAAATAATGTAGCTAAAACACAGGGTTCTGAAATAAGTGCTAAGGAGCAAAAACCCAAATCTGAACAAGTCCAAAAGGACGCAAAAGAAACCAAACCTCAAGAAAATAAAGAATCTAAAACAGATTTAAAAAATAAAAAATTATCTGATGTTTTCAAAGAAGGCGAAGAATTTGTTAAAAACAAAAATTACGAATCCGCAGAAGAGTATTTGCAGTTTGCTGTGAAAAGTAATTACAAACCAGCACGTGGAAATTATCTGTTAGGAGAAGTCGCTTTTGCACAAAAGCGGTATGAGGACGCAATCTATTATTACAAAACAAGTGCTACGCGCTATGATAAAGCAGATTATATGCCTCGTTTAATGCTAAATAGCGCAAAATCCTTTAACGCTATCAAGGAAAAAGAGAATGCGAAACGTTTTTTGGAGACACTCATTTCTCTTTATCCAAATTCTAGTGAAGCCAAAGAAGCTAAAAAGCTTCTAAAATAATCCAATTTATCTAAAAATCAGGAGAAAAAATGATAGAAAATAATCAGGTTGTTAGTATTGAATATGAAGTAAAAGAAAATGGGACAGATAATGTTTTAGATTCCAATATTGGCGGTAAGCCATTGGAATTTATTATGGGCGCAGGAGAAATTATCAAGGGATTAGAGGAAGCGATTGCTCAAATGTCTGTTGGTGATAAACAAGAAGTGATTGTTGCTCCCGCTAACGCTTATGGTGAATATTTTTCTGATTATGTGCAAGAAGTTCCAAGAGACCAATTTGTTGGGATTGATTTGCAACAAGGAATGACTTTATTTGGTCAAGGTGAAAATGGCGAAACTGCTCAAGTGATTGTAAAAGATTTCAATGATGAAATGGTTATTATAGATTATAATCACCCCTTAGCAGGTAAGGAATTACATTTTGTCGTTACGATTTTAGATGCTCGTAAAGCAACAGAAAAAGAATTAACCTGCGGCTTGCATCATCAAGAACATCATCATAACGAAGGTGGATGTTGCGGTAGTTGTGGTTGTCATTAGATTCGTGATTGCATAAGTTATTATGAATCTTTCTTTTGCCTTTACGCATTCTCCAATTGAATTTTATTTCAAGCAAAGTCCGCGTGATTTTGTCGTAGAAGAAATCCCTCTCTATTCTTTTAGCGGAGAGGGTGCGCATTTGATTCTAAAAATACGCAAAAAATCTCTAACGACTTTTGAAATGTTAAAGATTCTTTCTGCACATTTAGGTATTAAAGAAAATGAAATAGGTTATGCAGGACTAAAAGATAAAAATGCTTTGAGTATTCAATACATTAGTTTGCCTAGACATTTGGCAGCGGCTAAAATAGAATCTTTTAGCCATTCAAATATTAAAATTTTAAACACAACTTATCACAACAACAAAATCAAGCTTGGACATTTAAAAGGGAATCAATTTTTCATTCGCCTCAAAAAACTTAATTCTTTCAATGCGCAAAAAATCTTAGAAGTATGCGGCAAAATGACACAGGTTGGAATCCCAAATTATTTCAGTTATCAACGTTTTGGAAAAGAGAGCGATAATTATCGGCTAGGTTTGGAAATCATAGAGGGAAAGAGCAAGATTCGTAATAAAAAAATACAAAACTTTCTTATTAGTGCTTATCAAAGTTATCTTTTCAATCAATGGCTTTCTTTGCGCATTGATATTTCTCATCTGATTGCGACTACTGCGCCAAATTTATTATCTAAAGCATTGAAGATTTATCTTTCTTGCGATGAGATTCCATCGGAATTTCACGATATTGCTTATTGCAAAAAGCTTCAAAAGCAGCCCCATTTTTTTAAAATATTTTATGGTGATTTTTTGTGTCATTATCCTTTTGGGAAAAATTTTATTTTAGATGAAACAAGTGATTTAATTGCGGAATCGGAACGTTTTATGCGCAAGGAAACTGCAATTACAGGACTTTTAAGCGGCAAAAAAGCAAAAGCAAGTGAAAAGGAAGCGGGATTTTTGGAATCTAAATTTTTGGATTCTAGGATTAAGAGTGTAGGGCAGAGACGTTATGCGTGGATTTTCCCAGAAAATTTAAACTTTTATTATAAGGAACAAGAAGCACAAGGGGAGATGAGTTTTTTCTTACCCAAAGGAGCGTATGCTACGAATTTATTGCGAGAAATCGCACATCGTGAGATTATAGAAGCAACAAAAGAGGAATTAGAATCTTGCGAAAATGAAATTTTTAGCGATTGAAAAATTATTACAAGGAATCAAATGTTTGATAAAATCATCAAAGAAAATCAATTCAAAACAAAATGCGTGATTGCTCTTTATCTATTGATTTTTGTTTTTATTGGCTTGCTTGTGGATATTGTGCGTATTAATGCGCAGAGTTTAAGCGGGGGATTCTACTCGCTTTTAACCTTGCAGCAAATCCCCCTAGTTACCTTATTAATGCTTGGAATCGCCGGAGCAGTCGTGCTTTTTACAATTAGTAGATTTAAGCAAATTTTGCTAAGTGGGAGCGAATACAAAGAAATCCTCAAAGGCGAGGAATCTAACGCGCAAGAGCGGGAAATGAGTAGAATCCTAGATGAGCTAGTAGAGGTGGCGAATCTTTCGTTTCGTCCCAAATTGTTTCTTATGGAAGCACCTTTTATGAATGCGTTTGCAAGTGGTTGGAGTGCGGATAATTCGTTGATTGCGGTAACGACAACTCTTGTTAGGAATCTCACGCGTGAGGAGTTAAAGGCGGTGATGGCACACGAGTTAAGCCACATTCGGCACGGAGACATTCGCTTAACCTTAATGGTGGGCGTTTTGAGCAATATTATGCTGCTTGTCGTGAATTATGCAGTGTATTTATTTTTGGGAAATTCTAGGGAAAAAGGCGCGAATCTTGCAAGAGCGATTCTGCTTATTTTGCAATTTGTTTTGCCCTTGCTTACGCTTGTGTTGCAGATGTTTTTAAGTCGTTCTCGGGAATATATGGCAGATTCGGGAGCGGCGTATTTAATGGGTGATAGTAAGCCAATGATTAAAGCATTGCAGAAAATTAGCGGAAATTATGCGCAATCAGATTTTTCACAAAGTGATACGAATCCCACGCGTTCCGCGCTTTATATTTTTAGTGCAAATGAGATTTTTAGCACACACCCAAGCATTGAGAATCGCATTCAAGCTTTATTGCAAGAGTAAAAGGAATCCTATGCAACAAGATTTACAAGAAATCATCCGCTGTATTTTTGATTATATCGGCGAGGATAGGAATCGCGAGGGGCTATTAGAGACGCCAAAGCGCGTGGTGAAAAGCTGGGAGCATCTATATAGCGGATACAAAAGCGACCCAAAGGAGATTCTAGGCAAGGTATTTACAGAGGGGGCGTGCGATGAAATGGTGGTGCTTAAAAATATAGAATTTTATTCTGTGTGTGAGCACCATTTATTGCCCTTTTTTGGCAAAATCTCTATTGGTTATATCCCGGATTCCAAAGTCGTTGGAATCTCAAAGTTAGCGCGCTTAGTAGAAGTGTATTCTAGGCGGTTACAGATTCAAGAAAAAATGACTTCACAGATTGCAGATACGCTAATGGAGGTCTTGCAACCCAAAGGTGTAATGGTGGTTGCGGAGGCAAAACATATGTGTATGGTAATGCGTGGTGTGGAGAAGCAAGATAGCGTAATGCTTACAAGTGCGATTCGTGGATTATTCAAAAGCGACCATAGGACACGCGAGGAATTTATGGGACATATTAGAAAGGGATAAAATGGAGAAAGAAAATATCATCACTTTGGATTTAAAGGCAGAGAATGTGTGCTATCAAATGTATGTGCCTTTTTATAAAACGGATTTTATTCAAGGATATGTGAGCAAGCAAAAAGAACCTTATGAATATGAAATGCTCCAAGCAATGCTTTTAAGAATCCCCAAAGATTCTTTTGTGCTGGATATTGGAATGAATATCGCCAATCATTCTTTATTTCTTGCGGCAAATGGCTTAAATATCATTGCTTTTGAAGCGAATTCCAAAATGTCTGAAATCGCCAAAAAGAGCATTGCATTGAATGGATTTGAAAATAAGATTCAAGTCAATGAGTTTGGATTGTCTGATTGCGAGGAGATAATGCACTTTGCCAAAGAGATTCCAAGTAATTTTGGTGGAATGTCTTTAAGTAAGGGAGAATCTACTAGCGGGGAGGGGATTTTTTGTAAAACTTTGGATAGCTTAAAGATACAAGAGAAAATTTCTTGCATTAAAATTGATGTAGAGGGAATGGAATCACGTGTGCTCAAAGGTGCGAGGGAATTGATAATAAAAAATCGCCCCATTATTTATGCGGAAGCAAATTATGTGCAAGATTTTGTTAAGTTAGAGCGCGTGTTAGAAACTATGGATTATGTGCATTGGGATACTTTTGGAAGTTCGCCTACGCATTTGTATTTACCGCTAGAATCGGTAAGTGAAAAGCAAATTCTTGCCAAAAATGCTGCTAAAACTGCACTTCAAGGGCTTTACTATACAGGTTACAGGCATCGTAATTGGGCAACTAATATTTTAGAAAAGATAGACAAAGAAACTGCAAAACACACAATTGCATTAGAATCTATTTCCAAACAAAACCATCAAAAAAATTTACAAGAACGCATTAGTCATCTTGAATCTATCCTCTTTGGCACAGCAACAACAAGAATCCAATCCCATCTTAGCTACCAACTAGGACAAATCTTA
>NZ_JAIEFA010000026.1 GCF_029067145.1 Helicobacter sp.
CTCTTTAATGCCCCCCCCCCCGCTAGAAGTTCATAGAATTGATGAGTGATTGTGCGTCCGCCAAAGCTTTCTTTTTGAGAAATTAGCCCCGCATTTAACAAAGTACCATTATTTTCTGTGGAGATTCCAAAGTCAAAGTAAGTTTTAGACTCCGCATAAGTATCAATCAAAGTTTTAAGGAGCAAATCTAATGCACCTATTTCCCTGCCCTTGTCATTGACGGCTAAATATTGCGTATGGATAAGGTTTGGGTAGATGAAAAGCAGCGCACCAGCGAGGATTGCCTCTGCTTGATGCGCAATAAAAAGTTTGATAAATTCAGGAAATCTCCCGCTTAAAAGGCTTAGCTCCTCTGCATTATGCACTGCTTTGCTCTGGTGGCGAGTATGTAGTACATCATTAAGCAAAGCAACAAATGTGGAAAAATCCTCACTTTGGTGAATCTCCACACCCTCCCTTTTAGCGCGAGAGATTTGAGACTTCCTCCCTTTGGGCAAAGAAATAGAGTGCGTTAAAGCAATAGTCGTGGAGCAATCCACGCGGTAAAGCCGCGCCTTATGTGTAAAAAGTGCGTATAAATCCTCTTGAGAGGGGATTTTGTGGTAGATATAAGGAATTGCTTTATAAATAAGCTTTTGTATGCCCCTATTTTGCATATATGCAAACAAAACATTGAGGCATTCACACATTTTTTCTTGTTTCATTGCCTTACTTGTAATAAATCCTCCAAAGGTAAGTCCCTGATGAGAATATAGAGTATCGCCCTCTTTATTTAAAGGTAGGAGAGCTAAAAGCTTATCCTCCTCATAAAACATTAAAGAATTATCCACAAATCTATCCGAATGATACTCCATATAATCCCTATCAAACATAAAAAGCCCATTTTTGGATTCTGCGTTAAAGGCATTCCAAAGGGGTTTAGAATCTTTGCTATATGGCTGGATATGAATCAATCTTATTCCTCGTTGTTTTTACTTGTATAATTTACTATTTTACATTATTTTTTAATAATATGACATTAAAAGTTTAAGCTATATTGCTAATTCCAAAATAAAGTAAAATTTTTATTTATTTATATTTAATTATATTTATCATGTAATCACATTTATAAATCTAATCGCAAAAAAGGAGTTGAGTTATGGCGGGAAAAATTTGTCCCAATTGTGGTAAATTTACATTTTTTTAACACCCAATGGTAGAGAATGCACAAAATGTAGTTCATGTGGCGCAAAATTTAAAAAACCAAAAGATAGTTAGGGCAAATTATATCCAAAGCATAATATTTTGTTTGACTAAAACCTTTAGGTTTTAGTATTTATTTTAATGTAATAAGCTTGGAAATCTTTATTTGTCTTAATAGAGATTGCAATCTGTATATCACTTACTTTAACTCCAATAATAACCAATGGTCAAGGGTTAGATAAAAAGTTTCAAATCTTTATTATTCAACAAAATCCACTTTGCCCCATACTGCTTATATCACCTACAATCACTAAACGCATTCATCTCTCCCAAATAAATCCTTAAAAGTATAGCAAATAATTTTAAACTTTGGTTTATCTGTGTTGTCTCTTTCTCACATTCACAAAGATTTCAGCTCCGAGATTTGGGGCGTATTGCACCATTTTTTCTAATCCACACAATAAATCCTCATCTAAGATTCCATTTTGCAAGGCTAAAGACATTTTAGCGTGGTTAAAGGGTTTTAAGAAATAGCTCCCACTCTCTATGACTTCTAACCCCACTTCCTCTACGAGCGCACAAAGGGATTCCATAGTAAAGGCTGTATGTTGTTGCAAAGACTTTGCAGTAGCACTTAAAGCCCCAAGCTGTGGGATAAGCCCAGATTCATACGCCCAAAGCAAATGAAAAGAACGCGCATTGGGCACATTGATGTGCAGAATTGTATCGGATTTTAAAAGAGGTAGAATCTCACTTAAAAATTGCTTAGGATTCGTAACTTCGTGCAAAAGACTACTCAAAACAATGCAGTGAAGCCCACCCGCAGATTCTACAACTTGTTGAATCTCATTAATATTATCCTCTATAAACCCGCTCAAAATCTTTATCCTAGAATCCTCTTTAAAATCTTTTTGTGCATTTTCCACAAACACATTAGAGGGTTCAACAATCACAAAATTCTTAAAATCCTTATAATGCTTCGCAACAGATTCCATTCCACAACCAACTTCTAGGATATTTTGCGCCTTTTGCCCCCATAGAAACTCTAAAACCTTATTACGCCGAAACGCCACCATATAGGATTCAAAATCACTAAAATCCTTTGCTAAATACTTTTGTGTGTAGTTTTCTATGTCGCGCTGCATCACTTATCCTTTCACCATTTTCAAAAACTCCGCATAGTCCCTAATATACTCACTCTCATCATAATAATCACTAGCAAGTATCATTAGCTTACACCCATAAGAGAAATTCCGCATTTCCCGCCACATATTTTTGCCAATATATAGCCCAACATCAGGGCGATTAAGCCATACAGATTCTTTATTTTTTCCATCATCAAGCACAAACTCACACGCACCATCTATGGCAATGACAAGTTGTTCTAGCTCTTTGTGAGCGTGGAATCCTCGCGGCTCATCAGGCGATGTATCAAACATATAATACACTCTTTTTATAGCAAAGGGCAAATTTTTATGGGCTTCTAAAGAGATGAGTTTGCCCCGCTCATCGCCTATAACTTTAAGTTGGATTAATTGATAATTCATTGAATAACCTTAACATTAGATAAGATATATTTACAATCCATTGATTTTCTTATTTTTATATTTCTCAATATACCATTTTATAGTTTTTTCAAGCCCGCTCTCAAAACTTTCTTTGGGATTCCAACCTAAACATTTGCTTATTCTACTAGAATCTATCGCATAGCGTCTATCGTGCCCTGCTCTATCTTGCACAAATGTAATTTGATTTTGATAAGATTCTCCGCTTGACTTTGGCTTCAATGAATCTAACAGCGCACAAATTTGCTTCGCAATCTGTATATTGGTGCGCTCACAATTCCCGCCAACATTAAAACTCTCACCAAAATAAGAAGAATGAAATACACTATCAATCGCCCTGCAATGGTCTTCTACATATAGCCAATCACGAATATTTTGTCCATCACCATAAATTGGAATCTCCTTATCAGCCAAAGCATTGCGAATAATCGTAGGAATCAACTTTTCATCGTGTTGCTTTGGTCCATAATTGTTAGAACAATTTGTGATAAAGGTTTTCAAGCCATACGTATGATGATAACTTCTAACAAACATATCGCTACTTGCTTTGGAGGCAGAATAAGGCGAGTTTGGCGCGTAGGGGGTAAATTCACTAAAATATCCACTCTCCCCCAATGAGCCAAACACCTCATCGGTGCTAATATGATGAAAAATGCAATGCTCTTTATGCGCTTTGGGGCAACTTGGCGCATCAAACCAGCTCAAATACGCATTATGAAGCAGATTAAAAGTGCCATTGACATTTGTCTCTACAAAGG
Organism: Helicobacter sp.; assembly: GCF_029067145.1. GTDB lineage: Bacteria > Campylobacterota > Campylobacteria > Campylobacterales > Helicobacteraceae > Helicobacter_D. The sequence goes on from NZ_JAIEFA010000026.1 coordinate 3,506, forward strand.
CACTTGGATTTTTTATAGAGTTATCCACGTGCGATTCCGCAGCAAAATGAATGACAGAATCTATTGCATAGTGTGCGAAAATATCCTTAATAAAATTCTTATCACAAATATCACCCTTTTCAAAAATATAGTTTGGGTAGTTTTCCACACCACTTAGATTTTGCAAATCTCCCGCATAAGTGAGCGAATCTACATTGATTAAACGATAATTTGGATACTTTTTTAAAAAATAAAGAATAAAATTACTTCCGATAAATCCTGCCCCACCAGTGATTAAGATATTTCTCATCGCATATCCTCTAAAAGATTGCGAAGGTAGCTTCCATAGCCACTTTTATCCAAAATTCTAGCTCTGTCTAAAAGCTGATTTTGATTAATCCAGCCGTTGTGGTAGGCGATTTCCTCCAAACACGCTATTTTATAACCTTGTCGCAATTCAATCGTTTGAACAAAACTTGAAGCCTCCACAAGAGAATCGTGCGTGCCGGTATCAAGCCACGCAAAGCCACGTCCTAAAATTTCAGAACGAAGTTTGCCAGCTTTAAGATAAGCAATATTCACATCGGTAATTTCTAGCTCCCCTCGCGCACTTGGCTTAAGTGATTTTGCTATCTCTATGGCAGTATTATCATAAAAATACAATCCCGTAACTGCAAAATTACTCTTTGGGTTTTTAGGCTTCTCTTCTAAGCTTAATACATTTCCCAATTTGTCAAATTCTGCCACACCAAAACGACAAGGATCTTTCACGCGATAAGAAAAAATCGTAGCTCCCCCATTATACGCATTCTCTTTTGCTCTTAAAAGCATTTCCGAAAAACCCTGTCCATAAAAAATATTATCACCCAAAATCAAAGCTATATCATCATTTCCCACAAAGGATTCTGCGAGAATCAAGCCTTGCGCTAAACCATCGGGGGATTCTTGCACGCAGTATTCAATCTGCATACCGAGCCACTCGCCATTTCCAAAAATCTCTTTGAATCTTGGTGTATCCTTTGGTGTAGAAACTATCAAAACCTCTCTTATCTTAGCAAGCATAAGCACAGAGAGCGGATAATAAATCATAGGCTTATCATAAATTGGCAAAAGCTGCTTTGAAACCATTAAAGTAGCAGGGTATAGTCTCGTCCCACTCCCACCTGCCAAAACAATGCCTTTCATAGAAATTCCTTAAATAGATTATCAAAATTTTATATTAACATATTATTTGTAAATTTTATTAAACACTTGAATTTAACTTGCTATCCCGATATATTGCAATCTCTTAATATATCCTATACATCACCCGAATGCGAATCTTGGTTTTCACACTTGGATAAGGATAGTCCTTATAGGCGATTTTGATTGTATGCACGCTATTGTCATCTAGCAGGGTAAAGCCGCTTGGCGTAAGGAGTTTAAGGTCAGAAATATCTCCATTGGGATACAAATAAAATTCCACGATATTATCCCCTTGTTGCCCCATTTTACCTGCGATTGTTGGATATTTCAAATACCTTTGTGTAATGCGTCCGATTCCACTTAGGTTATCCTTGATAAACTTCCTTTGCTCCGCGTCAAGTGAGCCAAACTCCTCGCCATAGAGGTCTTTTACCTCCTGATTGGACATATCTTTGCCAAAATCATAGATAGAGGGAGAATGCGGCGCACCAGCTGTGCCCGAAGCATTTTGATGATTCTGAGTAGATTGCATCTGTGGTCTTGCTAGACTTTGCGCCAAAGATTCGCTAGATGATTTTGAATCTTGCTTTTTCGCAGGCTTAGATTGCGCAGATTTTGATGGATTTGTTTGGGGCTTTGGCTTTTGTGCTTTTGCTTTCGGGGCTTCTTGCGCACGCGGTGCAGATTCTAACTTCGCCTGTGGCGCAGGAGATTGCTCTCTATTTTGCCCTTCGCCACCTTGTGAAAATCTAAAATGCTTCAAACTCACACGTTCGCCCTCTTGTGTCCCTAAACGCGGCGGGTGATACAAATCACTCAAACGCGACTCCCACAAAAAAAGCAAAAGCAACAATGCGTGAATTGCTAAAGACAAAAAAAGTGCGAGGAAATCATTTCGCTTCACTTGGCAACTCTTGCTCTAATAATTCCTTAAATGATTCTTGCACGGCACTTTCTGATTCTATGGAATAAGAATCCACTAATTTTGCATAACTATTACCCAAAATCACTAAATACCGCTTTTGATGAGCTTCAAACACAATCAACTTACTATTTAACCCCAAAGTCGTGATAGATTGAATTTGCACGGCACCTGTTGAATTTTTGTCAAACAATGCGCCCAATACATTGGCTTTAGTAGTCTTGATTTGTGGGGAATTGAGGCGATTTTTCACATACCACAAAAAAATCAAAAGTCCGACTAAAATTAAAATCACGCCAAAATATTGCAACATATTAATGCTTTCAAGCGGAGATTTTCCCATTTCAAAAGCAAATTCTGAAATCTTAGAATCCGACGACATTCCTTGCAATAAAGATTCCGTGTTTGCATTTTCTTCGCGCATTTGGCTTGCATTTAAGGTTGCGCCAAAAAGCAAGATTCCGCACACAAGCGCAAGCACCGCTCTCATACCGTGCCGATACTCTCTCGCGTTAGATAATAAACAATCGCATTAGAATCAAGAATCTCATTGACACGAATTGCAAGGTTTTTTTCATAAACCATTACCTCGCCCTTGCCGATGATTCGTCCATTAATATAAATCTCTACACTCTCTCCGGCGGGTTTTTGTAAGTCAATAATAGAACCTTTCTCAAAGCGTAAAATATCCAATAGCGGCACTTTGGTAGAACCAAGTTCGGATTTAAAAATCACTCCCATATCCAAAAGCCCGCTATAATTGTTCATAATCCCGTCTAAATATCGCACTAAATCTTCTTGTTTAGGGGCTTGGATTTTGGCTAATGTAAATTCATCTGCTGGCATAACTTCCCTTTATCTATGCAAAAATAATGAACACGGCGCGCCTTCAAGCGTAAAATCCAAATGATTGTATTGTTTGTCTTGAAATTCACCATAACCAAATACGCGCGGAGTTTTGATATTAAAGCTTTTCCCCTCTTTAATCGCAAGCACCTTCCCAAGCCCAATCGTCAAGTTTGCCAACTCTTGTGATAGGTCTTGCAAAGTCAAATCGTCTTTTGCATCTTCTCCAAATAATCCAAAAGACAAAATATTCAAAAACTCTTTAGAACTTACAAAAGTAACCGTTCCTTTGGTATCATCTCCAAAGATAAGATCAATGCTAGAGAGATAACCGCATAAAAGTTTATTATCGCAACGCGTAGGGGTTTTCTCAAGCGTATCTTCTATGGCTTGAATAAATGCCTTTTCAATGATTCCTTTCATAAAAATGACCTTAATTTTAAGTTAAACAAAAATTATTAAAAATCATTATAGCTAATTTTTATTTATCTTTGCTGTAATTCTAATTGATTTAGAAGGATTTTATTTAAAATTTTTCAAGATTATAGCATATCACAGCCACTTTGGATTCGCAGTGAGGCTGACGAGCAGCCAAATTTTATAGCTTGGAATCTCTAAGGATTGTTCAATTTTGTTACGAATTACATCTATTTCACCTGCACTCAATTTTGCATTTGCGTCTGTTACCAAAAGATTCACTTCAATCATAAAAAATCTTCCACTTTTTGCGACATGTGTATCATAATCTTCAAACCCATATTCCGCACTCAAATTCTCCATAACTTCTGTAATTTTATCATCTAATTCTTGAGGAGCAATCATCATCAAATCTTTAAGATTTGCAATAAAAATCTTAACAGGCGTAAAAGCCAAAAACACGCTTAATAGCACAAGCAAAATTGGGTCAATATAACGCGTCAAAGATTCCTGTTGTTCTGGGTCAAACAACACAATCGCCCCAAAAGCAAACAATGCTCCAAGATATAAAACACTATCAATTTTCCACTCCACATTATCCACGCCAATAAGTTCAGAATCTAGTCGTTTAGCATAAAATCGCGTAAAGACAAAAATAATCAAACAAAGCACAAAAGCACAAAATGTGTAAATCACTGCTCCATTGATTTGCAAAGTATATCCCCCACTCAAAATATCTTCTATTCCACCTATTAGAGCGTAAATACAAACGATGATGAGAATTAAACTCTTAAAAAGATTCACCATAGGTTCAAAACGAACATAACCATATTGAAACACATCATCATCTTCACGATAAATAAAGCGTGAGGTAATCACACTCAAAAGTCCCAATCCTACTGAAATAAGAGCAATGATTCCATCAAATACGATTGCCGAGCTTTTGAATCCAAGCCCAAAGGCGATTCCTAAAATTGCCAACAATAAGGCACTATACATAGAAACTTTTAAGACAAATTGTTCTTGTTGATTGTTTGCTAGCAAAGGTTGCTGCGCCTGTAAAGGTTGTGAAAACTTCTGGCGTACTTTTTTGCCATAATTACTCGTTGGGATTCTTAATTTCATTTAGCAACCTCTGTAAATTTAGCAAAATTATAACGCATTTTAAGATTGTATAGTAAAATCTCTCTTTTTTACAAAATTCTAATGAATCGTGGCAATCTAAATTTCGCAAAAAGCAATCTTTACGATGGATTACCTTACTATATTTGCAAAGACTAAAAATTAAAATTTATTTAACCAAAACAAAAACATTTAAAGATAATTTTGCTAGAATTGCGAGTTTAAATCTCACAAAAGGAATCAATATGCTAAAAGTTTCTACACTTTTATCTGCTTCAGTCTTGTTGCTCACATTTGGTGCATTCACCGGTTGTGGGTCAAATTCTAAGGATTCTATAGAATCCAATCAAGCTAATGCTGCTCCAAGTGCAGCTCTTTTGGTTTTCGCTGACCAAAAAGGTAAAATTGACATTGCGGGTGGCACAGCACACATTCCAGTGATGAAAAAAGCAGCCGAAGCAATTATGGCTTCTAATCCTAATATCACCATTAGCATTACAGGCGGTGGCACAGGTGCTGGAATCACAAAAGCGGGCGAGGGCTTGGCGGACATCGGAAATACAGGTCGCGCGCTAAAGCCTCAAGAAATTGAAAAATACAACTTGGTATCTTTTCCTTTTGCAGTAGATGGCGTTGCTATTGCGGTACATAAAGAAAACCCTATTGCAAATCTCACCAAAGAACAAGCAAGCCAAATCTTTAGCGGTGCAGTGAAAAATTGGAATGAGTTGGGCGGAAACGATGGCGCAATCAATCTTTATGTGCGCGAAGATGGCAGTGGCACGCGGGATACTTTTGAATCCAAAGGCTTAAATAAAGGAACAGAGATTCCTCAAAATGCAAATGTCGTAAGCTCTAATGGAGCAATGAAAATTGCAATTGCACAGGATAAAAATGCGATTGGCTATGTTGGAATCGGACATTTAGACGATAGCATTCAAGGAGTCTCATTTGAGGGCGTCGCCCCAACGCAAGAAAAAACAAAAGAAGGTGCTTACCAAATCTCAAGACTTTTGTATATGAATACAAAAGGAGAACCACAAGGGCTTACAAAGCTATTTATAGATTATATTTATTCAGATGATGGTGCGGAGTTTATTCAACAATCAGGCTATATTCCACTTCCCAAATGAAACTTGCCGCAACTCTAGCGACAATCACAGCAGTTAGCGGCATTTGCTTGCTTTTTGTTGTGATTGGAGGATTCGGACTGCAAACGCTTGCGTCCAATCCAAGCCTTACTCTGCATTTCAGTTGGAATCCCAAAGCCCAAGAATTTGGGATTCTTACTATGCTTGTTAATTCCTTGATTCTAAGCTTTAGCACCTTGCTTGTCGCATTTCCTTGTAGCTTAGGAATGGCTTGTTGGCTTATTTTGCCTATGAAGTCAAAAAAGGGCAGAATCTTACAAAATTATCTAGGTTTTCTCGTGCGTTTTATGGGTTCTATCCCCACCGTTTTATATGCGTTTGGCGCATTGTTTTTGCTTGTGCCACTTTTGCGTGAGGCATTTGGGGGAAGCGGTAGGAATCTCCTAGCTTGTATCCTTGTCTTAAATCTTGTGATTCTCCCGACAATGGTTTTACTTCTAGAATCAGGGCTCAAAAAACCATTTGTAAATCACCATCTGCCTGCCCTTGCACTTGGAATGCGTGATTTTGAAACTTTGCTTTTTGTTGTGATTCCAAAAGCTAAAAGTGTTGCTTTGGGCGCATTTTTGCTAGGATTTGGTAGGGCATTTGGCGATACGATGATTGCACTTATGCTTTCCTCTAACGCGCTCCTTCTTGCCACATCACCACTAGACCCTTTGCGTGCCCTAAGTGCGCATATCGCCTTAATCACAGCAAACGAATCCATTGGCGAAGCATACAATGCCCTTTTTGTTTCAGGCTTTTTGCTGATTGTTGTCAATGCGCTTTTGGCTTTGTTTGCGCGTGGAATCTTGCATAAAGATTCCAAAGCCCTTTAGGATTTCACAATGCAGCGCAAACTTGCAAATTTTCTTTATTTTTTAAGTTTTTGTAGCGCAACTTGTGTCGGTTTAGTCGTGTTGCTTTTGCTTCTTTGGGTATTTTGGCGCGGGTTTAGTGTGCTAGATTTACGCTTGTTTTTTGGCAATCACTCCCCTTTGTCGGTAATCTTTGGGCAAGTGGCGGTTTTTAATGGAATCTTTCCGGCAGTGATTGGCACTTTGTGGCTTGTTATCTTAAGCCTTTTACTTGCCATTGCACCGGGAATTGGCTGCGGAATCTACCTAAGTTTTTATGCCTCTCCTTTCCAAAAATGGTTTTTAAATACAATGGTGGATATTCTTGCAGGGATTCCATCAGTGATTATGGGCTTATTTGGTTTTTTAAGCATTCTATGGCTCAAAAATCACTTTTTGCCGCAGGCAAATAGTTGCCTTTTGCTTGCTGCCCTCTGCCTTGCTTTGCTTGTTTTACCTACCTTAATCGCCACGACCAAAGAAGCCCTTTTGTCTGTGCCACAAGATTTAATGCTCAATGCTCAAAGCTTGGGATTAAAAAAGGGTGCAATTCTATGGCACTTCTTGCTTCCTGAAGCAAGGAATGGAATCCTAAGCGGCGCGATTTTAGCACTTGGTAGAGTAGCAGAGGATACTGCAGTAGTAATGTTTGTCGGCGCAGTGGCAAATGCAGGCTTGCCCAATGGGCTGTTTGGCAGATTTGAATCGCTCTCCTTTTATATCTATTACAACTCACAAAACTACCAAACGCAATTAGAGCTGCAAAATGCAATGGGCGCAAGCTTAGTGTTGCTTTGTCTTTGCGGATTCTTATTGCTTCTAGGCGGAATCCTCAAAGGAATCTCAAAAAGGAGATTGTATGTCCTTAAGTCTCAAAATTGAAAATCTTGGTGTGCGCTTTGGAGCAAAGCAGATTTTTACAAATCTTAATTTAGAGATTCCACAATATGGAATCTTTACGCTACTTGGTGCTTCTGGTTGTGGCAAAAGCACTTTTTTGCGTTGTATTAATCGGCTTTGCGAGGAAATGGGTGGGGAAGTTGCGGGAGAAATTTATGCTAATTTAGAATCCGATTCTTTGGTTAATATCCAAAGCATTTCGCCCGAGATTTTGCGTCAAAATATTGGTATGCTTTTTCAAACACCACAACCCTTTAATCTAAGCATTGAAAAAAATCTTGCCTTGCCTCTCTCCTTACTCACAGATTTAGACAAAAATGCTATAGAATCGCGGATTTGCGAATCCTTACAACAAGTGGGGCTTTGGGAGAGTTTCAAAAATCGCCTCAAAGACAACGCCTTGCGTCTCTCTGGTGGAGAACAGCAGCGATTGCTTCTTGCAAGGATTCTAAGTCTTAAACCCAAAATCCTACTTTTAGATGAACCCACAAGCGCGCTAGATTTGCACTCTCAAAGAATCATTGAAGAGCTTTTTACCGAACTTGCCCGTACGCACACGCTCGTAATGATTTCTCATAATATTGACCAAGCATTAAGAATTGCGGATTGTGTTGCGATTATGCGCGTCCAAAACGGCACAAGCCAAATCCTTAAAATGCCAAAAGACAAAAAAGCCTTAGAAGCTGGCTTGGGCGAATAAAGGGCATACATTCATTGCAAAGATAAATCTAAAATGTCTGCCCACTTGTATTCTTGCGACGATTCCCCCCTCGTCATTGCAAACGAAGTGAAGCAATCCAAATATTAAAAATCTCACAAGAACACAAGCAAACCATATTATAAAATCTTAATACGAATAATATCAACCTACTAAAATCATAATTTATTCTTATAGATGATTAATAAATATAATGATTTTTATATTTTTTTTATAATATCAATTATAAAATTAGATTTTTCATTAAATTAAGAAAAAATGAGGAGATTTGACGATGGGATTCTTAAAAGACCTTAAACTGCAAACAAAATTAGTTTGTTCCATTGGAGCCATCTTTGTTGTTGGCATTATTATTCTTAGCGTTATCATTACCAATCGCGTCAGCGAAAATATGGAAGCAAATGCCAAAACAATTGTTTCAGCAACTGCGGATGGCGATTCAACACATATTAGCGGTATGCTAGAAGAGCTAGCGACCATTACACAAGGAAGCGCAAAAGTGTTGAACCATATCTTTGAAAACGCAGATATTCATACTCTTGACCTTTTAAGGATTTATGACGTTTTAGAGGGGGTTTTTGATAGCTCTTCTTACGCAGATTATGGATTTTTGTATCTCAAAGACGCTCCTGCACATTTTAAGGCAAACCCTATTAATCTCACACAAGAGGGTGAGTTTATGATGCTTCTTTATGACAAAGACACTTCTAAGTTTGGTGGCGTCTCACAAAAACAACCAAGAGATTCTTTGATAAAGGAGCTTGCAAGTATCCAAAACGCTATTACACAAGGCAAATACGGAGATGATAAAGTTTTTTTTGGGAAGCCAAGAAGGTTCAAAATTGAAAACGAAGAGTTTATCGGCTTTGCGATGGCTATGCCATTCTTTGATTCAAGAAAACGCGTATTGGGAGCGGTGGGTTTTATCTTAAATAGCGAACACTCCATCAATGACTTCTTAAACAATAGAAAAGAAAGTATTTTCGAGGGGGATATGAAATTCTTAGTAGATAGTGAGGGCACTATTATTTCCAACCCCAATCCACAATTTTTGCTCAAAAGTATCCAAGAAATCAATCCACGCAAGGAAACACAAGATTTGTTCAATGCAATCAAAAACAAACAAACAAACGTAGTGGATTATACCACTACTTCAGGAGTGGATAGCTTTGCTGGGATTGATAGCTTCTCTGTTAAGGGTAGATTTGCAGATTTTTCTGTCATCGTAACCGCTCCTAAAATTTCCGTATTAGCTCCTCTTTATCGCTTACAAACACTTATTGCAATTGCTTCATTGATTTTTGTCGTGGTTGCGATGGTGTTGATTTATTTGTATATTCAAAAAAATCTAGGCAATCGCTTGCCAGTACTTATAAATACTCTTAATTCGTTCTTTAAATTTCTTAATCACGAAAGTAAAGATGTGCATCTCATTAAAATTCGCGCTAATGATGAGTTGGGCATAATGGGAAAACTTATTAACGAAAATATCAAACGCACGCAAGATTCTTTAAAAATTGACGAAGAAGCAATTGAGCAATCCGCACAAACAGCCAAAGCAATTGAAAATGGAGATTTGACTGCTAGAATTGTAAAACAACCCGCAAACCCACAATTGGTAGAACTCAAAAATGTATTGAACAATATGCTAGATGTGCTACAAAATAGAGTAGGAAGTGATATGAATGAAATCCACCGCGTCTTTGAATCCTACAAAGAATTAGACTTTACAACAGAAGTCAAAAATGCACAAGGAAGCGTAGAAATCACTACCAACACATTAGGTGAAGAAATCAAGAAAATGCTAAATGCTAGTGCGGGATTCGCTCAAGAACTCTCTACGCAAGCTTCCGAGCTAGACAAATCTATGCAAAAACTTATGGAGGGCTCACAATCCCAAGCAAGCTCACTCCAACAATCTGCCGCAGCAGTAGAAGAAATCAGCCAATCTATGGAAAATGTCAGCAATAAAACAAGTGATGCGACAAGACAGGCAGAGGACATTAAAGGAATCGTGGGAGTAATTAAAGACATTGCAGACCAAACCAATCTTTTAGCTTTAAATGCAGCGATTGAAGCAGCAAGAGCTGGAGAACACGGAAGAGGATTTGCAGTTGTTGCTGATGAGGTAAGAAAGCTAGCAGAAAGAACAGGAAAATCACTTGGAGAGATTGAAGCAAATGTCAATGTGCTCGTGCAAAGCGTCAGCGAAATGAGTGAATCTATCCGAGAGCAAAGTCAAGGAATCGCACAAATCAACGAAGCAATTGTGCAGTTAGAAAGCGTTACGAATGAAAATGTAGAAGTCGCAAATATCACAAATGACATTACAAAAAATGTTAATGGTATTACAAAAAATATCCTAGATGATGTGCATAAAAAGAAATTTTAACCTCTCTTTTTGAATCGCATTGCAAGGATTTCTCGTCATTACGAGCGTAGCGAAGTAATCTAGAATCTTGCAAACATAGAATCTCAAATCTTAGGATTCTAAACTTTTCTTTCTCACAAAGGGGCGATGGGGGGGTTCTACTTGCGAAGCCGTCCCCCTTAACACATACGATGAAAAATTTAAAGCAATTCAAAATTATAGATTGCGCTAAAGCCGGCGAACTGCTACGCTGTGTGCGTCACGAAATTTTCAAATTTTCTCGTAACAACAGAAAACCTGTGCGTCATTGGAACGCAGTAAATCTCGTTGCTTTCATCGTAGAACTTATGATTTTACAAAAAAGAATTTACTTAATGGGCTAAAAATAGAATCAAGGATTTGTTATTTAAAAGTAGATTGATTTGCACGCCTTGTTTATCTGTTAGGACTTGATAAATCTCATCTTCATTTTTAAAGGCTTTTGGTAATGAGATTCCAATTGAAATGCTATTTTCAGCCAATACTGCTTTGGAGCGACCTGCGATGATGTTAGTAAATTCCGAAATAACATCTAATAACTCTTCATCACTTTGGGATTCCTCTCCCAAAAGCATCATAGAAGCTTCTTTGACTAGCACCTTGCTAAAACACAATGCTACGATTCCGCTTACATCACCTTCAAAAGTAATCATTGCCCCCATTATATCTATTTCATTGGTTTTGTTGTATTTGGTTACTTTGTAATCTGTACGTTTTGCCTCGCCACCCGTCAAAGAGGAAAGCGTTTCGATTGCGGCATTGACAAATACAGGCAACTGCGCTACCAAATTCTTAGTTAATCCCTTGCTTTTTTGCTGTGAAGTTTGATGTGCTTTAGCAAGCTCTCTAATTTTCGTATCATTTCTGCATTTGTCTATGTTGTCAAAAAACAAAATATTACTACGCGCACAAAGCTCTTGTCTGCTGTGGTCCAAAGGAGTTTTTAGCCCACAAACTGCAATACAAGCCCCAAACTTTGCATTATTGAGCGCTAAGGACATAATAAAATCCAATGCGGCTAAATTAAAATCTTTGGTATCGCTCGCATCAAAAATAAAAACTCTATAACCCTCTCTTAAGCGTGAATTGTGTGCTTGGATATTAAAAGAAAGCGAGATATTTTTATCTACTTTTTTATAAAGCGTGTAAATCACGATTCCATTATTAATCGTAATGGGAATGAAATTACCTGTAATGTCAAAATAAATATCATAAAGGTAAATGGCTTTATCAAGATATTGACGCCGCTTATCCATAAACTCTTCACCACTATTGACGCAGATTACCTCATACCCCTTAGCAGTCAGCTCTTGAGAAATCAACGTCTGCATCATACCATCTGCGTCATAATAAATCACACTTTGATTTAGCGGAGGAATTTTAAGCCCAAGCAAGAGATTTGCCATATGTTCTGTGCGAAAAAGTGGCAAGCTCTTGTTGGGAAAAAGAGATTTCAGTTTGGGAAATTGTGCATCATTATAGCCCACGAACGCTACTGCAATACTTACCTTATTTTGCATAGCAAGCAAAGCTTTAGCAATAAGAATCGTCGCGCCTTCATCAAATTGTGTAATATGCTCAAATGAAAAATACACTGCTTTAAGTGCGAGAGAACGAATCGTCGCACTGTTGGAGATAAGCACGCCACAGATTTCCTTAGCTTCTTTCATCTCCAAGCGCACATCTGGCGCATAAATCGCAATATCGTGTTTAATGATAGGTCTCAATTCCTCAAACCTTTATAAAAGTCTTATTTGGTATAAACTTCTGCCTCTACTCTTCTATTTTGTTTTCTGCCCTCTTTTGTAGCATTATCTGCAATCGGTCTTGTTTCACCATAACCTTTTGCTTCCAATCTCTCTGGAGAGATTCCTTCTTCTATGATTTTATCTTTTACCGCTGTTGCACGACGTTCAGATAGTTGTTGATTGTAAGCTGAATTTCCTGTGGAATCCGTATGCCCATTGATGATTGCAGTTTGATTTGGATTTTGTTTCATATATTCTGCAAAATCTGTAATTTCTGCATTATATTCTGGTGCAATGTTTGTAGAATCAAATGGGAATTGCACAGAGAATGTATGGATATGAGACAACGCCTCTGTTGGTTGTGGCTCTGGTTGTGCGTAAGTTCCAAATGGAATACTAAAACCAACCATTGCAATCACATCACTACGTCCATCAAAACTTGCCAAATGTCGGAGTTCTGTTTTTAGGTGGAGGTATTCTGCGATTTCATGACGCAATCCCACACCATATTGTCCAAAGAAATCACTATCCATATTTTGGAAATTATGGCTTAAATCCTCATAACCAAGACCTCCTAAAATATAAACAGAAGTTTTATCCCACACTTCAAATTCTTTTACAAGGTTCATATAATAACGATTAATATCCGTAGATTGTCCTTGCTGACTACCTTTTGCGCTATCCGCGCGGTCATAACCAAGCTCTACAAGCACACTTGGTGCAACACGACTAGCAAACTTCAAACCATAGCTTAAATCCGCGCTATTTTTGTAGCGATCATTGTCAATATGGAAAGTTCCACCAACTTGCGGAGTAACCTCAAATAGATTGTTGGCTGCAAAAAGCGAACCACTTAATATGAGTGAAAGCGCAAGAATTTTTTTCATAATTTTCTCCTTTAAACAATATAAAACTTATATTA